>JANWHF010000012.1 GCA_025450555.1 Tepidisphaeraceae bacterium
CCGCCCAAGGCAAGCATGAGCAGGCGGAAAAGATCCTGACTGAATTGGCCAGCGACTCAAAGGCCAGTGACGGCGTGCTCTATGACCTGGCTTGGGCGCGGCGGAATCTCAAGAATTTTCCCGCGGCTCACGAAACCTATCGCCGGCTTCTGAGCCTGCATCCCGACAGCAAGCTCGCGCCCGCGGCTCGCACCGAGCTGGCCGAGTTGCTCTACAACGACAAGAAATATTCGGAAGCAGCCGATCTGCTCGATCAGGTGGTTCACGACAAATCCGCCGACGCGAAGGTGGTCGGCCCGGCAACCTATCGACTTGGATTCTGCCAGGAAAAGCTTAAGCATTGGGACAAGGCCGCCTCCACCTTCACCGATTTTTCCGACCATTTCGGGCAGGACGCCAAGCTGGATGCCTCGGCCCTCGTCGAGGCGGGCGTCGCTTACAGCGAGGAAGGAAAGTTCGATCGGGCGGAGGCGGTCCTCTCGCGTTTGCTGGGAAAGCATGCCGATAGCGAGCAGGCGCCGGTCGCGATGCTGAAGCTTGGACAGGCCCAGGCGGAGCGTCAGGAATTCGATGCATCGCTTCGAACCAACCGCCAGTTCCTCGAGCGTTTTTCCAAGAGCGAATATGCCTACCTCGCCCAGTTCGGAATCGGCTGGGCCGAGGAAAATCTCAAGCAATACGGCACAGCGCGCGACGACTACAAGAAAGTGCTCGCGATGACCAACGGCCAGACCGCGGCTCGTGCACAATTCCAGATCGGCGAGACCTATCTTGCCGAGCAGAAATTCGAACTGGGAATCGCATCGCTGCTGGCGGTGGAGGATGTGTATGCCTACCCGACCTGGTCGGCTCGGGCATTGCTGGAAGCGGGAAGAGCCTTCGAGCAGCTCAAGCAGCCGGCGCGGGCCAGGCAGCAATACACGCAGCTCATCAACAAATACAAAAATGCCCCCGAAGCGGAAGTCGCGCAGCAGCGGATGCGCGATCTATGACGTAGCACAGCCTTCCAGGCTGTGAAACTGACGATCACAGGCTGGAAGCCTGTGCCACGGGAAAAGAGATGCCGCCCTCCAGAAATGAATGTATATCCGCGAGTCGTTTTTCAATCGGCCAATGGCCAGTTGCTCCCATGAATACCAAAAGATCAATTCGCAAGTTATTTTTCCAGTCGGCAATCATCGTTGCCGCGCTTTCCATGATGATCATCGTGCAGGCAGCATTGGCTGCCGACGCAACCCAGGCGAACGCCGTTTCGAGTCCCGCGGCCGAAGTGCTGGACACCAAGAAAAGCGCCTGGGAGCTCTATAAAGCCGGCGGCTTTTTCATGATTCCGCTTACCGCTTGCAGCGTGCTGGCGGTAGCGCTGATCATCGAGCGTTTCGTCGCGCTGCGAAGGCGCGTCGTCATTCCACCCAAGTTCATGGATGGGCTCAAGCAGGTTCTTCGCGACCCGCGCGAAGATCGTGAGGCGGCCATCGAATATTGCAAGAAACATGACTCGGCCATCGCCCGCATGATTGCCGCCGGCCTGCGCCGGCTTCCGCGCGGCTGGACTGCCGTCGAGAAGGGGATCGAGGATGCCGGCTCCAATGAAGCCCTCAAGCTGCGACGCAATATGCGCTTTCTCTATTCAATTGGTTCGGTCGCCACGCTGCTCGGTTTGATCGGAACGATTTCGGGAATGATTCTCGCGTTTCAAAATGCAGCCGCCTCCGGCACCGGCGATGTCCACAAGCTCTCGACCGGCATCTACGAAGCCATGGTCAACACCTTCGGCGGCCTCGCCGTCGCCATCGTCGTCACGATTTTCTACTACTACTTCGTGGGCCGCATCGAGAAATTCATCTCGGAGCTCAATGACGCATTGAGCGAGTTCTCCGATGAATATGCCCTCCGCGACGAACCGGAGCTGGCGGCATGAAGAAGAGAGATCACCACGGAGGCACGGAGACACGGAAGCCAGGTTTTGCTGAAGTGTGTGCCGATGCGAGGAGAGCCAATTGAATCAATTTTTTCAAAGAATTCTTCGCGTTTCCTTTGCGTCTTCGCGCCTTTGCGGTCGATTTGATTCGACGAGGGTAAAGCGACCGCAAAGACGCAAAGGCGCGAAGGCAGTCGCAAAGGGTTTTTAAAAACATGATTCCATCGACTTCCCTCGCAGCGGCACTTTGTTTCAGCAGAACCCGGCCTCCGTGTCTCCGTGCCTCCGTGGTGAAATGAATTTTTTGCAGGACCTCCCATGCGAATACGCGATCCGCATACTGAAGCCGAGGAACCTTACAACCTGGTTCCGCTGACCGACATGGTGTTTAACCTGCTGATCTTTTTCCTCTGCGCGACGACTTTCGTGCAGATTGAGAAGGACCTGAAGGTTCAGCTTCCCAAGACCACGTCGGCTTTCGCGCCGCTGTCGGCTCCGCCCAAGCAGTTGATCATCAACATCCGTAAGGACGGAACGATCACGGTGGCGGGTAAGGACTATGCGCTGGATGCGCTGTCGCCGGTGGTGAAGTCGGCTGCCGAGTCGAATCCGGAGCAGACGGTGATCGTCCGAGCCGACGAGCAGAGCATTATGAAATATTTTGCCGGGGTAGCACGAACTTGTCGGTCTGCTGGAATTAAGGAAGCGAGAATTGTTTACCTCGACGAAAACGGGAAAGAGAACTGACGTCCCAGCGAAGGTGCCGCATGGATCGAGAAGGACACACAACCAGTCATCGTTGGCCGATCATTTTTGGTGGTCTGGGGTTGCTCATCGCGCTGGCCGTCGCGGGCTGGTGGTTCCAGGGGCCCAGATTCTGGACCGACAGCCGATTCATTCGGGTTGCGGATCGCGATGCGAAGTTGCGCGAAGTGCTTTGGACGCCGCCGCAGGCATTGGGCGCGCCGTTCGATGGCGATATGCAGCGCTATGAACCCTCGCTTTCTCCCGATGGAAGCGAATTTTATTTTGTCGTCGGAAAACCCGGCCACAAGGCTCGCATCTATGTCAGCTATCGCAAAAACAACCAATGGAGCGATGCGGTCATCTTCGGTCAGGCGGATGGTTTGTACGATGACCTTGGCCCGCGATTGACGCCCGATGGGAATACGCTTCTGTTCTATTCCGACCGGCCCGGCGGATTCGGTGGGTACGACATCTGGGGAGCCCATCGCACGGAAAAAGGCTGGAGCACGCCTTTCAATCTGGGGCCTCAAGTCAACAGCGAATTCAACGAATTCAGCCCCGACCCCACGCCCGATGGCAAGCACCTGATTTTTTCCACCAACCGCAAATCAGCCAATCTCCAGCAGAAGCAGGCCTGGCAGGCGACCATCCGCCAGACGATGTCTGCCGATTACGATCTGTGGATGGCCGACATCGTTTCCAGTGCGCCGGCCAGGCAGATATCCGGGGTACGTGACACCATCGGCGGCAGCTCGCGAATTCCCTCTCCCGGTACTCCGGGGGAGGGTCAGGGTGGGGGCCCTCCGTCGGCTCGCAATAACTCATCCACCCCCCCCCCAGCCCTCCCCCGGAATACCGGGGGCGGGAGTGAAAAATCACCGCCGATTGTGTCATCCACGCAACCTCCCGCGCCCACGACGCTACCGACCAGCCCCTTTGTCTTCAAATCCGCGGCCGAGATCCTCGGAATCAACACGCCTTACGTCGAAGGCGCAAGCTGTCTGTCGCCCGCGGGCGATTTCCTTTATTTCTCTTCAAATCGCCCCGGTGGTTATGGCAAATTCGATATCTGGCGCAGCCGGGTGACAGCCAATCCCGATGGCTCATGGAGTTTCGGCACCGTCGAAAATCTAGGCCCGCAGATCAATACCGCCGACAACGAAACCGATCCGTCCATGGCCCTCAACGGCTATCGCATGTTCTTCAGCTCCGATCGCGACAGCGGCGACGGAATTTACCATCTGCTGATTTCCGATTCCCGCGAAGTTTATCCGCTGCATCAGTCGCGCCACGGGCCGGCGATTGGCCTGAGCTTCTGGCTGATGCTTCTATCGCTGATCGCGCTGATTCCCCTGCTGATGTTCCTGCGCGGCTGGGAGGACAGCCGACTCAGCACGCTGCAGCGATGCCTGCTCCTCTCGCTACTGGTCCACGTGGCAATCTGCTTCGCATTGACATTTATGAAGGTGACGGCCCAGGCCTATCACTACGTCCACGAAGGAGCAGGCGGAGATACGGTCGTGGCACTCTCGGCTCCACGCGATGCGGATATCGGCTTTGCGATTCGCCAGCAATCCTCATCCGACCTTCAGGTCGGCAGCTCGGGACCAGTGGAAATCGCGAAGACGGCGGCGCAACCGATGGAAATAGTCGAGAGCCCGCAGGCGGTTTCGATTGATGCCAGCCAGACGAAACTCGCACCATCGCCGACCGATATGACGATCAACCTGCCGACTTCCTCCCTGGCGGCACCGAGTCGCGCCGATGCCGTTCAGGCGTCGGCAAACTTAAGCGGCGCCGGCGCGCTGAACGTGCAGCTCCCAGAATCAAAGACCGTCAGCCAGTCCGAAGTGACGCCGGACCCATCAGCTCATGCCGTCGTTCCACAGTCGGCACAAGCAAACATTCAACCGACCGTCCATGCGGAGATGGATGGCATCGCTAAATCGGTAACCGCGCCGCCACGACAACTTCAACTTGCTTCAAGCGTGACCGAATTGCTGGCACCGATGGGCAAGGTGCCTTCCTCCACTTCTGCTGGTTCTGCAAATGCACAGCCGGTCCTGGCCTCAGCCGCGCCGACATCGCCCGGTGGCATCGGCACCAGCGCGATCGCCAATGGGCCAAAGCTTTCGACCAGCGCCGCAAGCGATGATCCAACAACAATCGGCCCGCCTTCTAAAGTTGAACGGCAATCCATAGCCGCTGGCGCACAGATGCACGCCCCGCAAATCGCCGCTCCGGCGATTAATCCGACAACTGCGTCGGCACGAAGCAGCCTGGCCGCGTCCACACCCGAAGCGAAAGTAACAGCGCCGTTCAACGCGTTGACCTCCAGCGCGCCCCAGCCCTCGGCAAGCAGCGCGCTGTCGAGCATCCTAGCACCTACGATCGCGCAACCTGTACCGGCAGCCAGGCACCGTATCGCGGATTCGCAGGCCGCTCCTCAGGATCGCGAAGTCGTGGCACCCACAACGCAGCCCATCGCGGGTCCGTCGGTCGCGACGGCAATGAATCATGGATCGGCTAATTCCACGGTCATCAGCGCGCCGGTTTCCGATACAGCCAAAGCCATGGTCGGCAGCCACGAATCGTTGGAACTGAATGGGATTTCATCTCCGCGATCGAACGCAGTCCAGGACACGATCCAAGCGTCGCCTATGGCCTCTGTAGCTTTCGGCGCGGCAAAAGATTTCCCCTCAGTTTCGCTTCCCCAGTCTCTTGCAGCCTCAGGCCAAAAGAACCCCAGCAACTCCTCTCAGGAAAAATCAGTCAATCCAGATGCCGTGATGCTCGCCTCATCACCGGTGGCCGCAGCCGATCATCAAACCGGACCGCGCGAAATTTCATCCGCTTCAACGCCGGCTCCGCCTGCCGTGGCCAAGATTGCTGAGGGAAATTTTCCCATCACCAATCTTGAGGGCCATCCCGCGCCCGCGGCCTTGCCCTCGGCACAGGTCGCGCCGCAGATTTCGTTCCCGGGCGAGCCGCCCGCGCTGAGCTTCAATAGTCTGCCCGCTCCGCAGTCGGCTTTCCGTATGCGCGACCCAGAAGTTCATAAGCCGATTCTCAAAGAGCTTGGCGGGACCAAGGAATCGGAGAAAGCCGTCGATCGCGCGCTGGTCTGGCTGGCGTCGGTCCAGGAGCCGGAAGGTCGGTGGGGATATATCACGACCAATCGCCATCGTCGCGCTGCAGCCGCTCATCCGCATGACATGGCCTGCACCGGGCTGGCAACTCTCGCTTTCCTCGCGCAAGGACACTCGCCCGGCAAGGCGGGGCCGTATCAGGACAATGTCACGCGGGCACTGGATTTCCTAACTTCAAAACAGCTTGACGATGGAGACCTGCGCGGCCCCATGCGCGGCGGCGGGGCCGACATGGGCAACATGTATGACCAGGGCATCGCCACCTTCGCCCTGGCCGAGGCGGCAATCATGTCGCACGATCCAAAGTACACGCAGGCCGCCCTCGCCGGCGCGAAATTCATCGTCGAAGCGCAGAACGAGACAACAGGCGGCTGGCGCTACATCCCGCGCGAGCAGGGCGACAGCAGCGTCTTCGGCTGGCAGATCATGGCCCTGCACAGTGCCGAGCAAATCGGCTTTGAGATTCCCAATGATTGCCGGCTAGGCATGCTTCGCTACATCAAGATGGCCGCCAGCGGACAACACGAGATGCTGGCCGGCTATCAGCCTCACAACGGCCCCACGCCGCCGATGACCGCGGAGATTGCCTTTTGCCGAATGCTTCTGGGCCAGCAGTTCACCGAGGATGAAGCGAATGAAGTTTGCGATTTCCTCGGCAGCCAGCCGCCCAGCCGCGGCGAGAGCGACATCTACTACTGGTACTACGGCTCACTCTGCATGATGCAGATGCACAACGACGCCTGGAAGCATTGGAACACCCAGGTCCGCGACACGCTGATTCGCATGCAGCATCACGTCGGAAATGATGCCGGTTATTGGGAAGGCATGCGCTGGGGCGACCGCGGCGGCCATGTCTTCACCACCGCCATGGCGACGCTCACTTTGGAAGTCTATTACCGCTACATGCCGCTGCAGCAGAAGACGGAGCATGCGGGCGAAGAGGGCACGCCGGGGCGATGATCAGATCAAGTGTGGTGGCTGCCGCACCGCGGGCCACGATCAAAATGACTTGCATTTCAGCTCGCCTCAAAGCGTGCCATCGTCGTCGCTCGAACGCGCGGCAAAATTGACACCTCAGACGGTAGGCTTACGATTTCAGGCAGCGAGGACGAGGGTACATGCGGCGATTCAAGTGGCTCGAATGGAATCTGGCAAATCTTCGTGATCACCGCCTATTAAGATAGGATCTCGCTATGCCAACCATCGAACCCGATTCCCGAAGCGCAGCGCGTCGAGCCCTGGACGAGCAGATCGCCGGCGAAGAGCACCTGCCGCCGCCACCGTTGCCGGCCAATGCCGCACCAGTGCCCATCGAAGACCATCTGCGCCGCGAGGCCCGCCGCCCGCTGGCGCTGCCAGCCATCGTGGAGAACGGCGTCATCCGCCTCATCGATCGTGGCGTCAAGCTACCCGAGCATTCGCGCGTGATCGTTGTTGCAGAAAGCACATAGAAATGTGGAACCTATAGAGGTGACGACATGACTCTGTCTCTTCCACGCGATGTTCAGCAGCTTATCGACGAACAGGTGAAGGCGGGCCATTTCCCATCACCGGAGGCGGTTGTCGAAGCCGCCATTATCGAGATGCGCCGGGCCGATGACCAATTGGACGACCAGACGATAGCAGCCATCAACGAAGGTCTGGAGCAGGCGGATCGAGGCGAGGGCGTAGAGCTGGATGAGTTCCGCAGCCAGACATTTAATTGTATCGGGGGCAAGTCATTCAGCGACAGAACCGCAAGCTGGGTAGTCTCCTAATCTGAAATCAAATCGACTAATTAGTCATGTTACCTTTTATGCCAATGAGCCACGCGAAAAGCATCCCCGATCCATTCAATGCCAGATCATCCCGGCTGCACGTTTATTGCATGCGCCGTAGTGGGCGGAGAAGGCTCAATGAGACGCCCGAAGTCCTTTGCGATATAGCGCTTTGCAGTGCTCGCAGGACAGGCCGGTGGTCTTGTCTTTGCGCCTGCCGTTAAACCAAATACTTCGCTTACCCTTGTTCTTTCCCGTCTTGTTCTGCACCGCTTCTTTGACGAACTCCGCCGAAGTCATATCCACATCATGTCCAAGAGCTCAGAATAAAAGATGAACCAGTAGTTCTCGCGTAATTCATGCGGGATCGCCGCGAACAACCCGGCATCGCCGTCTACCACCGTTTTGGACCTGGCCTTGATTTGGACAGTTGTAAACGTGCCGTCTGGACGCCGAATGACCGCGTCAATTGCGTCGTCATCCACCAGCGGCAAATAGACGTCGAGACCGTCTTTGAGCATTCGGCCGACAATCCAATATTCAATTCGTTTGCCAAACGCAGCACTGTGTCGAAACGGAATGGTCATTTACGAAGGATACCCGAAAACCATTGCTCGCACTCCCCATCCGAGATACAAACGGTGGCGGCTCCTTGAGCTTTGCCGATAGGCTGTGATATCGTCGAGCGAATCATCCAACGCGGAGTTCAGGAATGGGCAGCGATCCATCGCGCAGAAAAGTATTGGGTATTGCAGGGGCGGCGGTTGCTTCGGCCATGGTGTCAAAGACGAGAGCTGCGGAATCTAACGCGGCAGATCGATCGCCCGCAGAACCGTTCGGCTACTGCCTGAACATGAGCACGATCAGCGGCGCGAATTTGAACATTGTCGAAGAAGTCGAGGTGGCGGCCAAGGCCGGGTATCACGCGATCGAGCCTTGGGTTCGCACGATCGACGATTACGTGAAAAAGGGCGGTTCGCTGAAAGACCTGAAGAAGCGAATCAGCGATTCAGGATTGAGCGTTGAAGATGCGATCGCCTTTAGCCCATGGGTAATCGATGATGATGCGAAGCGCGCTGCGGGGCTTGAGTCGATGAAGCGCGATATGGACGTTGTCGCGCAGATCGGAGGCAAGCGCATTGCTGCGCCGCCGATCGGCGCAACGGATCACGCGGTCGATCCGCATCGCGCTGCCGAGCGATACCGCGCGCTGCTGGAGCTTGGGCAGAAGATGGGCGTGTTGCCGCTGGCGGAGCTGTGGGGATTTTCAAAGACGATGAGCCGATTGGGCGAAGTCGCGTTAGTGACCATCGACACCGGCCGAGCCGACGCCAGCATGCTGCTGGATATTTATCATCTTTATAAAGGCGGGACCGACTTCGCCAGCCTTTCGCAGATCAATGGGGGCTCGCTGCACGTCCTGCACATGAATGATTATCCGGCCAAGCCGGACCGCGCGCACGTCAGCGATGCCAATCGCGTCTATCCCGGTGACGGCATCGCGCCATTCAAGGAGATCCTGCCAATGCTCCGCGACATTGGCTTCCGCGGATATCTATCACTTGAGCTGTTCAACCGAGATTATTGGAAGCAAAGCCCGCTAAAAGTTGCCAAAGCGGGCTTGGAAAAAATGCGGGAAGTTGTGAAGAATAGCCTCGCGTAGATCATTCATCCGCCATCGAGTCGATCCGGCGGAGCTGACGCCAGCTCATGATGCGGGCAGTCAATCCGGAGCCACAGAACAGCACGGTCAGCGCAACAAAGCTGATGGCCATCCAGTGCGGCCGCGGGTCATGGCCCGGCTGCCAGCGGGTGATGATGTTTTGTGACGCGAGCGCTTCAGGAACGCAGAACGCGCCCAGATAGCTGAAGGTAAAAGCCGCCAGAGCCAGCAGCACGACGACAAAAGCCGTGCGCGACTTTGGGGCCTGGGCAAATTCAAGATCGAGTTCTTCCATATCGATTACGGTCCAGCCTCAGACCGATCCTCCACGCTTGGGATATACGATTGCCTCGCCTCGGCGACAAAGCGCGCCGATCACCTATTTTGAGGTCCGATAAAAACTGCGACGTGATTTTGGCGGCGATGGTATGGACGTTGCCAAATACTGCCATGATAGACACTGCGCCCGCAGGCCGCCGGCCATTGGGGCCGGGCGATCGAAAATTTTGGGGGCGCGGCAAGAGCAACCTTAACAGGAGATCCATCATGGCATTCATGGCAAGTGAATTCAAAAACCTCAACGATCTATTCGTGCAGCAGTTGGAAGACCTTTATGATGCAGAGAAACGCATCACCGAAGCGCTTCCGAAAATGGCTGAGGCGGCTTCATCTCAAAGTTTGAAGACCGCTTTCAACGACCATCTCCAGGAAACAGAACGTCATGTGACGCGCCTCGAGGATGTCTTCAAACGTATCGGATGCGAGCCCAAGCGCGAAACATGTATGGCAATGAAGGGTCTCCTGGCCGAGGGCGAAGAAATGATCCGTGCCAAGGGCGACAACTCGGTGCGCGATGCCGGCCTGATTGCCGCGGCGCAGCGGGTTGAGCATTATGAAATGGCCGGCTACGGCACAGTCCGCACGTTCGCCAAGCAGTTGGGGATGACGGATGTCGCCAGGATTCTCCAGCAGACGCTGGATGAAGAAGGTGCAGCAGACAAGAAGCTGTCGGGCATCGCAGAGAGCTCGATCAATATTCAGTCGCCCACAGGCGTGGCCGCCGGTGCATCGAATTATGCATGATTAGAACGCGGTCATTCGCTTTTGGACTGAAGTGACGCATGGCCTGCATGTTTGCAGGCTCTGCGTCTTCTTTTTCGGAAGCAAGATCCAGCGCGCAAAAAGTGGAGCGGGTTGGATCCTGTCATCCAGCCCGCTCCTGCCGTGATAATTCCGTTCTCAAGTGGGCTATCGGCTATCGTTTTCTCGTCTTCACGTCGGGACGCGGATCAGAGCCGCGCGAGCGGTGAGTGGCGTTATTCGTGTACGTTTTGCTCATGTCGCGCCGATCGCCACGATGCTTGCCCATGTTTCCGCTGGCGGTAACGGGGCGTGACGATTCCGTGCGCCGCGATATTGGCACATCCGGCCTCGTAGGTGATTTTTCAAACTTGTTGGAAATAGACGTCCTACCTCGCTGCTTGCGATTTTGAGCTTGCTTCATGCCAGTCGGTTTCTTAGCCACAGAGCACATCCTTTCTCTCGCAATTGACCTTGCAAGATGGGTGCCTTGCGCGACCGTCAATTGCACCAAAATTGCGAAAACAAAAAAACCCGCGAAATTTCGCAGGTTTTTGAATAGAGAAATCGCTTCAGTTCGTTCTACGGTCGGTCATCGATCGGCTTGACCTTCAGATCAAATGCGCCAGTGTAATCGTCCGTCGGCCGAATGATGCGGTTGTGCTTGTGCTGTTCCATCACATGAGCACTCCAGCCGGTCACGCGCGCCATCGCAAAAACCGGCGTAAACAAATCCACCGGAATTCCCATCGTGTAATACGCGCTGGCCGAGAAGAAATCGACGTTTGGATTTAAGTTTCTCGGCTGCCCCTGCGAGTTGAGCGAATCCTTCAAAAGCGGAATCAGTCGTTCCGACATCTCATACCACTTCAGATTGCCCGCCGCCTCTCCAAGCTGCTTGCTCATTTTGCGGAGGAACGTGGCGCGCGGGTCAAACGTGCGATAAACGCGATGGCCAAATCCGGCTACTTTCTGCCCTTCGTCGAGCATTTTCTTTACGCGCTTCTCGGCCGTGTCCGCGTCGCCGCATTCCAGGAGCAGCTTCATCACGTCCTGGTTCGCGCCGCCGTGGAGCGGGCCTTTCAGCGCTGCGGTAGCAGCGGTGATCGCCGCATGAAGATCGGCCAGAGTCGCCGATGTCACGCGGGCCGTAAACGTGCTGGCATTCATGCCATGTTCCGCATGCAGCACCAGGGCCGCATCGAGAACCCGCGTCAGCGTGTCGTGCGGCTTCTTCCCGGTCAGCATGAAAAGAAAATTGCCCGCGATCGAAAGCGATGGATCGGGGGCAACCGGCTGCTGCTTGTTACAAAGGCGATGGAATGCCGTGATGATCGTCGGGATCTGCGCCGTCAGACGAATCGCTTTGCGGCGCTCGGCAGCGGCATCATTATGCTGAAGATCCGGATCCGTCGCCGCCAGCGCGCTCGCCGCGGTTCGCAAGGCATCCATCGGCTGCGTCTGCGGGGGAAGCGCTCGAAGAATATTCAGCACATGCTCCGGCAGCGTCGCTGATTTGCCAAGATCCTTTTGCAGCGCCGTCAGCTCCGCGCGATTGGGAAGTTTTCCATCCCACAGCAGGAAAGCCACTTCCTCGAAGCTCGCATTTTCCACCAGGTCGGAGATGTCGTAACCGCGGTAAACCAGCCGCCCGTTGATCCCATCGATAAAACAAATTTCGCTTTGAACGGCGACTACGCCCTCAAGGCCTGCGCCGGGCTTACGAGGAACACTGGTGGCGGCAGAAGCGGTCTGACTCATGACACCCCGAACTCTTTCGTGGAGAGAATTTTAGTTGGACTGATGGGCAATTTCGTAACGTCGGCGCTGATCAGCCGAGGCGGCTGTCCCGCCGGCCCCGCAACGCAGCTCCGTGCAGCGCCAGGAAAAAATCGCCCGAAAAAAACGGGGTCTCGGTGGGCTTTGGGACTATAGCGGTAGCCTATAGGGGAGTCAATGAAATGGTGGGGCGGCAAACTCTTCTACGCCTGCACCTCGTCGTCGTCGCTCATGCTGGCATCCCACTTGCGTTGGAACACCGCGGATCCGCCGGAACGAAACTGCCACCGTGGCAAAGCGGAATCAACTGGATTTTTGAAAAAAGGAGACCCAGTCATGCGAAGACGATGGCCTGCTCTTCTCGTTCTCCTGGGGATGATGACGGCGCCGTTTCTGACCGGCTGTGAAATTGATGAAGACCATGGAGATCGCGACCACCACTGGCGCGAATACCATCATTACGATCATCACGATTACGATCGCGACCGTGACCGTGATTGGCGGTAATTCCCGCCAATTCGGCTCATCTCTGGCAATGGCGATGCGAGCTTGAAGAGGCGATCTGAATGTGCATGATTCACGAGCGCCTTAAAACCCCTGACTTCAAGTTCGCATACGCCATTGCCATTCGATCCTGATTCCATCCTGATTACCGCAGCAGCCCTGATCACGCCGCTCGGTCTCGATAAAGAAAGCACGTGGAAGCAGGTCCGGGCCGGCCAATGTGGTTTGGATCAGCCGCTGACTGCGATGGAGCAACCACTCGCTCCGGGACGAAAGGGCGGCCAATGTCCCGATCTTTCTGCCGACGAGCTTCCTGACGCATCTCGAGAAGTTCGATATCTCCACCATGCCGTAAGTCAAGCGATTTCTGTGGCCCGACTCTCGACACAGAATCCCTATCCGCCCGATCGTTGCGGCATCATTCTTGGCACCACCCTCCACGGCATCCGCGCCGCCGGTCGATATCTGAGACTCGGAAATTTCGGCCGGCTCAAAGACTTCCTCGCCGGAGCCACGCTCCAATCCAGCGCCGACGAAAAGCTGATCAGCGGCATGCGCGCCACCATCTGCTCGGCATGTTCTTCGAGCCTGGGCAGTATTGCGCTGGGCATGTCGCTGCTTCGCTCGGGCCAATTCGATCTGATCGTTGCCGGCGGGTACGACACCATCAGCGAATATGTTTACGGCGGTTTCAACAGCCTGCGGCTTGTGGCCGAGGGTCCGCTCATGCCCTTTTCGCGCCAGCGGCAGGGAATGAAGCTCGCGGAAGGATATGCGGTCGTTGTATTGGAGCGCGCGGGTGATGCCGCGCGTCGAAATCAGCCCGCCCTGGCGACGATTCTGGGCTACGGAGAATCGGCCGACGCCCATCATCTCACGCAGCCTCATCCCACCGGCGAAGGCGCAGCCCGTGCGATGCGCGCCGCGCTGAAATCGGCCAATTTATCTCCAGAACAAATCGATCTCGTTGCCGCCCACGCAACCGCGACGCCCGACAATGACGCCGCCGAATTCGCGGCGATGAAGAGCGTTTTCGACGGCCGCGTGCCGCCGGTGGTCGCATTCAAGAGTCATCTCGGCCACACGCTCGGCGGGGCGGGCGCGGTAGAGCTCATTCTTTCTGCGATGTCCCTGCGGGACCAGGTCATTCCAAAATGCCCAAATGTCACTGAAGGTGAAATTGAATTCCCCGACCTGAAAGTCGCGACGGCGCGCGGGCCGGCAACGATTCGCCATACGCTCAACACCTCGCTCGGATTTGGCGGGGCGAATACCTGCATGATCCTTGGACTTCCGCCAAAACAGGAAGCTGAGCTGCATCAAAAGCCTTCGACTATTCATGTTTCGTCGCGCAGCATTCTCGGCAAATTATCCAGCGACGTCTGGATCACAGGATTCGGCATCATCGCCCCCGGCTGCGTCGGTAACGAGGCTTTCGTGCAGCGGCTCGAAACAACGACGGGCGATGGTCATGTTTGCGACAGCGGCGCCATTCCAGAATCGCAATACATTCATCTGCTCAACGCCCGCCGCATTCGTCGCATGAGCGACTACGTGAAGCTCTCGCTCGCGGCCACGATGCTCGCCTGCCAGGACGCGAACGTCGCGCAAACGCCGGACTTTTTCCAATCCTGCTCCGCCATTCTCGGCAGCACGCATGGCTCGACCAATTACAGCGAAGTCTATTACGCGCAGATCGTCAACGAAGGCATCGA
>JANWHF010000013.1 GCA_025450555.1 Tepidisphaeraceae bacterium
CCGATTTCCTTGCCCACTTCGGCGGTCACACGGTCGCGAAGCCGCGCGAGATCTTCATTGGCCTGGGTGAGCGCAGCAGAAAGCCGTTCAATTTCAGCCGGCGCCTGCTCGGGCGGAATCGAGCGTTTGGGAATCAGCAAATCCTCCGCGTCCAGCACGACAGCCGTGCTGATTACGACGCCAGGAGAAACGCCAATGCCCTTCTTTATTTCCATGATCCTGATTCACCGGCGACAGGCGACGATCCGCCCGCGCTTTGCCTTTGCTTACCGCTCAAAACTTCTATTCTTCGCCAAACTTGTCCTCGACGAGTTGGGCCAACTTGTCCACAGCCTGCTGGGCATCTTCTCCTTCGGCTTCAATCTTCAGCGGCGTTCCTTCGGTGGCGGCCAGAATGATCATTTGCATGACGCTCTTGCCATCGGCTTCGGCCGGCTCATCGCCGCCCTTGTAGACGGTGACGCGGGATGAGAACTGGTTGGCCACATCCACAAATTGCATGGCCGGCCGGGCATGCAGCCCGAGGGTATTTCGAATCGACGTCTCTCGAGATGCCCTTGACATAATATTCAAACTGAATGCAATTCCGCACTTCTTTTTGGGGCACTTACCCCGCGGCCCGCGATGCGCTAATTGCCCTTATTTTCCCTGGTCCGCTTCGTCCAGCAGTTCCACAATGGCCTCGCGCGTCTCGCTCTGCCGGAGGAACTTGCGGAACATGTCATCCTGCAGATTCGTGAAAACGATATTCATTGCCTGAAGGTGCTGCTGGGGCTGATTCTCGGGGCTCAGCAGCAGAAAGATGCTGTAGACCGGCTGATGATCGAGGGCGGCAAAATCGATCCCGCCAACGCTTCGGCCGACGGTGCCGACCATCTTATTCACTGACGAATGCTTGACGTGGGGAACGGCAACGCCTTTGCCAAAGCCGGTCGAACCGGTCTGTTCGCGCTTAATCAGCGCGGTGAGGATCGGTTCGACCGCCTCGTTGCCGATCGCTCCCGCCTTAGCCAGACTTGCGACTAGTTCCCGAATTGCGCCGTCACGATCTCCGGCTTCGAGCACCGGCACCACGGCTTCTCGAACGATAAAATCTTTCAGCTTCATCTTCGTCCTGAATGTCCTTTCCTATTCCGCGATGTGCTTGCGGTTCCGGAATTTTTGCTTGTGCTCGGTCAGTTGTCGCTCGAGCTTGTGAACGCAGCCATCGATGCCTGCATAGGCATCGCCGCCATTTTGGTGGGCGATAAATGTGTTCTTATGTTCAGCATTCACAATCATTTCCACGCTGGTGTCATCTTTGTCGGCATTGAGGATGACCTCGATCTCCTGGATCAGATCATAATACTTGCTGAGCTTGGACGCCTTCTGCTCGGCATACGCCTTAAGGGGAGGCGTGACATCCATGTGTCGGCCGATGACCGTGATATTCACGTTGGGCTCCTTTCAGTCGAACTTGCGCAACTGCAAGCGATGGCTGTGCCTGCAAAACTCCGATTTTCCTGTAGGCGATTGTACTGCAAACGCCATGTCTAGCCACCTGCCTGCGGAGGCACGGTTTGCGGAGGCACGAGCAGACCGGTGGCGGAACCCGACGCATCTTCAGATTGCCGTGGCGCGAGTACGCCGCCGCTGATCAACAGGCGCATCGCCTCATCCACCTCCAGCGGCAATTCCACCACTTCTTCGCGCGGCACCACCAGCACATATCCGCTGAAAGCCGTAGGTGAGGACGGCACAAACACCGTCACCATCTCCGTCTGAACGGCATCACTCAGCGACCGAACACCCGGCCCAGTCACCAGGCCGATCGACCAGATGCCCTTCTCATGGGGCTGAACCGCGACGACACGACTACCAGCAAATTGGTTCTTGCCCCGTTCGGCCAGAAGAAAATCGGTGATCTGCTTCACCGCCGGGTAAATCGCGCGGACCAGCGGAATGCGCATCACCGCCATCTCCGCCAGCCGCCAAATCGTCCGGCCAATCAGGTTTCCAACGAAAACTCCCACGATGTAGACCAGCAGAATAGCCAGCGCGACGCCAATGATCCGAGTCCGCAGCGCGCGCTCATCCCAGTAATGGGCGATGTAAGCGGCTGGCGGATAGCCGTTGCCGAAATTGAGCCAGACCCAGCGGATTCCCCAGATGAGGTATCGCCCCAGGCTGTCCCACAGAAAATCCCAGACTTTGATCAGGAGCCAGAGCGTGATGAGGGTCGGCAGCAGCGCCGCCATGCCCCGAACGAAAAAACGCTGGAAATCTTCTCCGAACCCAACTCGGCGGCTTCGGACGCGCGATGCTTGACTGGCGGGATCTGGAGGGCTCACCGAATACCCAAGGCTCGTGGTCTGATTTAGAGGCGGCGCCCACCGCGGCCGGGCCGAAAGGGTCGTCCAACAACGCCCGGCCCTGCCTGAAAAGCGTGCGTTTCTTTCTACCCGCGCGTCCCACAAGAATCAATCGGCGAACGCGGGCAAGATGCCGCTGGCAATGGGTTCGTTCGGGGCCTAGGCTTCTGCTGATATGCCGTCGAACGATGCTTTTCGATCTGGAATCCGCCAGTTGTTGCTCGACGAATGGGATCCGCACAACGCCGCCCGCTCCCCCGCCGCGGCTGGAACCTACGACGGCTATATCAGTCCGCTGGCCGATCTGATTCAAAGCGGTGCCGACGAGGAGGCCGTGGTCGATTGGCTTCATGAGCGCGAGCGAGAATCGATGTGCTTTCCATCTCTTGGAACCCAGCGCCTTCGCCGGGTTGCGCGCATGTTGATCGCGTTGCGACATGAATGACGCGACGGCACGCGATAAGATGCCCGCGATGGAACTCACCCCTGCAGACGCCGCCGAAATCCTTCGCCAGATCCAGCAGAACCGGTGGGGCTGGCTGAAGATCAAACGATTCTCGCCCGATGCCAATTCGAGCGCGGAAGCGAGATACGCCGCGCTGGAGAAACATCACTCTGAAGAAACTTCGCGGATGGTCGAAGTCATCACCGCGCTCTGCAAAACCGTCGAATCGCTCGGAAAACGGTGAAAGCGATCGCTCGCCGGAACAAATTTAATCTTGTGCCGGCTGCATCCGCGCGTCAGAATAATGGGCGCTTCACCTCTAATCCGAGGTATCCCATGCGATTGCTTCGCCTCGCCCTCTTCGCGCTGTCGTTCCTACTGGTCACCCAATCCTCAATCGCTCTGGCCGCAACCGACTCCCCCGCCGTCAGTCAGGCCAAGAAACGCCTCTCCGATGCGCAATCAGCCCTGACCAAAGCCAAAGCCCAGATGTCGCGCATTCTCAACCGTGCCGCGCAGCAGCTCGAAGCGACCCCCGAATGGAAAAAAGCCCAGGCGGCTGTGAAAGATGCCCAGACGAAACACGCCGCGGCTATCGCCAAAGTCCGAAATGACCTTCGCCAGCAGCCCGCTTACAAGGCCGCCATCGCTGAGCGAATTCGTTGCGAGAACGCGCGGGATGCGCTTCGCGATCAGCCTAATGCACCGCCCGATCAGCGCGCCCAGGCGGCTGTCGCACTGCTGAACGCGACCGCTCAGATGAGCCACATGGAAAAGGAGGCTCTGGCTTCCGATCCGCAGGCCACCAAAGCGGCCGACGACTTGGAGTCGGCCAACGCGCAGCTCAACGAGCTGCGCAAACAGCTTCCTGAAATCGCCAAGAAAGACCCCGAATTTGAACCCGCCCGCCAGCAGCTCGAGCAGGCCGCCAGGCAGGCCAACGACGCCTCCCAGCAAGTCGCCTCGGCCAAGCGCCAGCAGGACCAGGACGACGAGAAGCACATGAATGACGAAATCAACACCAAGCGCGAGCAAATGCAGAACCTGTTTCGGAAGTAGTCCAGAGAATCTACTTTCAAGTCTCTAGCCTCTGACCTCTATAATTAGGTAAATGTTCTACGTGGAACTTTGGTGGCGCTTAGTTAGCCGCCCGGTTCATTGGGCGCTGCTCCTGCGGAAGGATCTAGTTTCCAGGTCTTTCGTTTCTGGCCGCTGTCCTCAAATGACTCAAGATGTCACAAAAGGAAGCGCTTTTCGAGAAAATGAGGGACATTTGACCTCGATTTCAGGTCTAACCAATTCCGTCATATCAGCTTATGAATAGGCAACGCGATGTCACACTTGTGACATTCGGGGACATCTGTGTGACATGGAGTGACATCCGCATTTTGGAGGGCGTCGCTCCTGCGACGCCGCGGGTGCTAGAAAGCGCCCGACGAGCCGGGCGGCTAAACTGGACGGGGCGCGCGATGCGCAAAGCGCCCCAAAACTTTCCCGCTTCACAAGTCCTGCATGATCAACTGAATACAATAGTAAGTCCGCGTACATGGAACAAAATGAGACAAAACGGGGCGCTTTTTCGCTGTTTTCGACCCCCAAAATGACCCTCATTTTCGCGATAAAACTAGGCTGGATAAGCAGCTACGAATCTAGCAATTTATTGATAAAATCGGTACGTGCGCCCCGCACTTTTGTCAAGTTATTTTACCTTATTCGCCGCCTAACCCCTCATCGCGCATCCACTTACGCCGCGGGAGGGTTTCGGACGCTATTTTTCGTCATTACACCAGCGCCCCGCCTGTCCTGAGCCACGTCGAAGGGCCGCGCGCCCCGTCCGAAATGCCGACGTGGACGGCGGCGTTCCCTTAATGCAAAAGGCCTCGGCACAGCACCCAGACCGCCAGCGTTCCCACCAGCGCGACAAATGCGACGGCAACAACATGGTCTTGCTTAAATCCATCAAATGACCTGCTCCGCGCAACGGCGACGAGCTTCCCATAAGCGATGTATTTATAGTGTATTAGGAACTTATTATCCGGCCAACTCAGGCAGGATCCTCCTCAACAGCCGACATGGAAATTGCCGCATCTGCTTTTTTCAATATGGATGGATTCACTCCCGACACCTACAACAGAAGTAAGACTGATGCGACGGCTGCGCACATCTATTCTGACCCTTTTTTCCATTGCGCTACTGGATCTCTGCATTGCCGCTGCGGCGATCAGCCGGCACCGCGCCCTGCGATGGGGATGGAACACCCGTGGCGGTCGCTATTCTCTCGCGATCGATCATGCAAGATTGCTGGTGCGTGCGCCTCCCGCGCCTCAAAAGGTGAACAACGTCGATGAGGCCATGGCGTGGCAATACGTGAAAGAATTGCGGAATGAGGACTTTCAATGGGAATGCGTCTGGCTAGGAGGGCCTGACAGCGTCGCCGAGCCGACTTCCGTCGAACCGATCATCAACACAGACTTAGTAGCTGCGCGGCCCGCAGAACCCGCGCATCTACGGTTCCGGAACTTAATTCCCAAGATGTAGGATGTTCGCACTGCTTCGACGCCGGTACAGCGCCCTCTGCGCGGCTTGCTTGTTGATCTCTTTTGCCTCATTTGGGCTTTGGATTCGCAGCTATCGACATGTTGATAAGATCGACATCATCGTTCATCCAGCATGGGCCACATTCTTAAGCGACTATGGCGCGCTCCACGTTTGCTTCATAGCGTGGGACGTCGATGACGCCAGACGTTTCCGATTTCGGTTCAGCAAAGACTTGCAGATGCGGCCTGGCGTCGACATTGGCGACGAGAACCCAGAATTCAGCAGGGCTGGAATCGCCTGGGGCGCGAATCCAGTCACAAGCAACGGAGGCAGGTCCATTCAAAAACTGCGCTACCTTGACCTGAATTATCTTTGGCCGGCTTCGCTCGGCCTGGTGCTGCCGGCCGAGTGGGTGCGGGTATTTTTCCAACGAAAGCGCCCTGTTCAATTGTCTGCCGTTTGTTCCATTTGTGGCTATGACCTTCGTGCAACTCCTCATCGCTGCCCGGAGTGCGGCACGGCAACGCAGCATCAGTCCGCGTTGAAACCAATTTAAGCTTTCAGCTGCGATGCGTAGACCCGCCCGCACACGCCGACTGTCGATTGCCGCGATTGTGTCATTGCTGACGTTCGTCGTGGTCGCGGCGGCTGGTGTGAGAAGTCGCAGCACCTGGGATAGATGGAACTTGGGCGCCCGGAGAATCATGTTGATACATGGTTGTGTTCTTTACAGTTACGATCCCGCCGACGGGACGGCGAATCGTCCAATTCATGAGTCCTATTCGGCTGTGAACGCATTCATCCCAGAGCTCTTTATCCCCCCGGATTGGAGTATTGCGGGGTTTTCAAAAAATGAAATAGATCACGTGGCCGTGGCGAGCGGCGAACCTTCGACTGAACTGTGTTTCGAAGTACCGCTTTGGTTCCCCCTCTTCTTGCTGCTCATCGCGCCCGTGCGCTGGCTCATCGCGCGCCCAGCTAACGTGCCGGCCTTCCCGGTCATCACCGTCGCGAAGCAGGAATCGCGTAACGGCAGAATCGCTGCGGTTTGTCGTGACGCGATCTATGACAATTCAAAGAGCCTAGTAAACAATGTGACACGAATGTTTTATCTCGAAGTATGGCGCGACCCGTAAGTTTTTGGGTATCTTCCGGCCGCATCGGTCTATAAAGCCTTCCCTCATTCGGCTCGGGCCGTGATTGGAGTCGCGAATGCACACCATTTATCGCGCCGCCGTAATTGCACTTGCTGTGTTAGGTCTCGAGGCGCTCTCGATCTGGGGCATCACCGTTCACTATGGCTGGCAATTGGAGATGACTGGCAAGCGATCGCAATTACCCATCCGGCTTGCTGGCGAAGGCCAGCGTCTTTCACTCAAGTTCTCGAAATTTCCAGAGTCGATTTCGTTTTTCGAGATGTTTTCAGGAGTGGATCATGTTGAGGAACATCGTGTTTGGGGATTCGACTTCCGGCGAACAGTTATGCGCCCTGATTGGTACGACGTAGAGGTTCACGTTGCCTTCGCATGGTTAGCGTTTTTACCGCTGTCAATTCCCGTTCTAGCGGCCATCAGGTTGATTTATCAGAAGGTCACCCGACCGAAAAAGGGTCATTGCGCTCGATGCGGTTACGATCTCCGTGCCTCACCAGACCGCTGCCCGGAATGCGGCACGGCAGCGCAGCATCAATCTGCATTAAAACCAATTTAAGTTTCCTGAAGCCATGCGCAGACCCACCCGCACACGCCGACTGTCGATTGCCGCAATCGTGTCATTGTTGCTGTTCGCAATGGTGGCAGTTCCTGGAATTAGAAGCTTCTGGACTTGGGAAGTGTGGTCAAACCATAACGGGCGGCTTGTAATCGCGTTGGTGCGAGGACGCGTATCTTATCTACGGGCGTCGGAAGTGGTAACTCAACTGTTGCCGCCCGGTTATTCGAGTTACAAATCGAGTCCAGACTGGAACTCAATCCGCGAGAGCCTTTGGGGGTTCAGGATTGATAATGACCAGGCCCTTTTCATGATGCACGTGCCGATTTGGCCGCTGCTTCTCCTCCTGCTCATCGCACCCGCACGCTGGCTCATCGCCCGCCCGGTAGACGCGGCGGCCTTCCCGGTCGTCACCGGTCCCAAATAGCGGTAGCCGCATGATACAATTCCCACGATGCCAGATCAGAAGCCAGCGCTGGATTACGGAAGGCCAGATCCGCGGCCCAAAGGCTTGCCGCTCGATATCGCGATCATCGTTGTGCTGGCCGCTTTCGGCTTCGCGTTCTTAGCAGAGGCAATCGCGGGCTGTCGTGGGTTCGTGGAGATATATGAGACGGATTTGGCTTATAGGCAATCCGAACCCCTCCATGGCTATGCTTTGCTACTGACATTCGTAGTGTTTTTTTCTGCTTGCGGTTTATTCCTGCTTTGGTGGGCGTGGCGGAAAATCAAACGAATCTCGCGGCGATAGTGCGACTAATTTGCGCTATTTAATTCCAGATTAGGACGCTACCGCGGCATGACAAC
>JANWHF010000014.1 GCA_025450555.1 Tepidisphaeraceae bacterium
GCCGGTCAGAATCTCAGCAACATCAACTTCGGCGAATACCACGGCATCGTCAGCTCTGGCGCTACAGGCTCGATCTCCGGCACATTCTTCTATGACTCCAACGCCAATGGCATCTGGGATTCAGGGGAAACCTATTCGCCATCCTGGGGCGTCTACATCGACGCGAATGACGATGGCGTTTATGACTCGGGAGATACTGAACTGATTGCCACGGCCCATGGCCAATACACCTTCAGCAATCTCTCAGCGGGTACTTATGTGATCCGCGCCACGACCGCTTCCGGCTGGAAACAAACCTATCCCGCCAATGGCGGCGCGCAGGTCATCAGCCTGGCGGCAGGGCAGAATGCGACGGGAGTGAATTTCGGGAAGGTGAGGACGTAGCGCGGCGGAAGCTGAGGAATATTCGCCACCGAAGGCCGACAGCCGATATAATGCCGCCGCGCCCGGCGGCGCCCGGGCACCGACGCTCTCTCAGTTCGGGAACGGTTTTATGGCAACTTATTCCGTGGTGGCGCAGGATGGGCAAATGTTTGGACCTGCGAATGAAGGCGCGGTGGCCCAATGGATTCAAGAGGGGCGCGTCCGCCGGGATACGGTCCTTCATTGCCATGAAACCAATACGCGCTGCTTTGCCTGGACGGTTTCCGCGCTGCAGCCGGCGCTGGGGTTGAGCGGGCAGGAAGTAGCCCAGCTGATGCAGGATGTGCGGGGCCTTCAGCAGCAGCAACCGTTGGCTTCTCCAGTCACCGGCAGCGCAGATTTCATCGCATACCGGCAGCCGCAAACCGGCATGGACGTCGGGCGAGTCGCCATTTCTCCATTTCCCGTGATCGGCGCAGTGCTGCTCAGCATCTTTGTTCACCTCTTTGCCCTGATTTACTACGGTTTGGTTCATGGCAACCTGCCGAGGCGTCGCCCCGATGATCCCAGCGCAGCGAAGGCGATTGGCTTCAGCTTCATACCGTTCTTCAACATCTACTGGATTTGCTTCTTCTGGGTGCGGCTCTGCACGCGGATCAATGACGAATCCATGCGCGTGGGGCTGCCGCCCGCTGCTCCGCGAACGCTGGTGATGGCGATCTGCTGGTCATTTCTCGGATTGTTCATTCCACTTCTCAACATCCTTGTCATCATTGCCCTCATCGTGATGGTTATCACTGCCTTGGTGCAGATCCAAACCAGCCTCAATCGTCTGGCGGAAGCAACGCAGCATGGGGTTGCGTAGCATAGATCGCGATTGGATGTCGCATCAGGACGCTGGGGACCACACTGGCGCTGCCAAAACCGAAACTTGCAACCAGACGTCCAGACGTCTATATTCCGGTAATGAGCGACGCAACGCGACGACGCCCGGGGGAAATCCGCGATGCGATTATCAGTTTCTTTCAGACGCATCAGCGCGAGGCGACGCCGGCGGAAATCCGCATTGCTGTTGCCGACTTTCTCAAGTCACAGATTCCCGAATCTTCAGTACGAAGTTACCTCCGATTGAACACTCCCGGGCAATTCCTGCAGCCATCGCCCGGAAAGTATCAATTGAAGAATCAGTCGAATGAAAATGGGCAAAAACCGACACGCATGCCCTCGAAGATCAGCGGCGACGCGGACTATGGCTTTGGCGATGCATCTCTCTGGAACGCCGACTGCATGGACTGGCTTGACGCGCAGTCCGATCGAAGCCTGCAAGCAGTTGTAACCGATCCGCCATATGGTTTGCTCGAGTATTCCGACGAGCAACAGCGCAAACTGCGTAACGGCAAAGGCGGCGTGTGGCGGCACGCTCCTTCCTTCGACGGGCATCAACGGGCGCCTTTGCCGCGTTTCACGGTGCTTGATGAGAGCCACCTGCTGGAACTTCACAGCTTCTTCAACGCCTGGGCGAGGCGGTGCTATCGCGTGCTCGTCCCCGGCGCTCATCTGGTTGTCGCGACAAATCCGTTGCTATCGCACCGGCTTGCGATTGCCATCGGCGAGGCAGGGTTCGAGCGTCGCGGTGAGATCATTCGCCTGGTGATGACCATGCGAGGCGGCGATCGTCCCAAGAACGCTCACGAGGAGTTTCCAGAAATCAGCGCAATGCCGAGGTCGATGTTCGAGCCTTGGCTTTTGTTCCGTAAGCCACTTGAGGGGCGCTTACAGGACAATCTTCGGAAATGGAAGACAGGCGGCCTTCGGCGGCCTGAAGTCAACCGCCCCTTCGGCGACGTAATCGAATCGTCGCCCACCCGCAAAGCGGAGCGCGAGATTGCCAACCACCCGAGCCTCAAACCGCAATCGTTTATTCGCCAAATCGTTCGCGCGGTGCTGCCGTTGGGCGAGGGCACGATTTTAGATTGCTTCGCAGGATCTGGATCGACGTTGGCCGCTGCCGAAGCCGTCGGATATCGCAGTGTGGGCGTGGAACGCGACCGCGAGTATTTTGAGATGGCCACCAAGGCGATCCCCAGACTCGCCGCCTTATCGGTCGGCGGCGTGGGTGTTGTTGACGCGGTAGATCCAGTTTTGCCGCAGTTTCGCGATGCCTTCGCCGTGAAGGGTGGCCGTCCGCGTGCCTAGCTGGCCTCGTTCGTTGCGCCGGAAGTCCTCCAGCGTCACCTGCCCAAGATAAACTTCTGTAAACTTCATCGGCGCGCGGGAACGGGCTGGCTGTGTCACGTTATCGATCTGGTAGACGAAGACGCACATCCACTGATTTCTGGCTCCATGGGTATCAACCGCGCCGCCCGCCTTCCGTGTTGTTTTGATCTCGATTCCTTCTTCGCCCGCCTTAATGCAGTCGTTCGGATAAGCGCCCTTCACCACGAGGTCCGGGTGTCCATTGAAATAACAGTTCTGCGTGAGTGACCGGGAATGGTTCGCCAGACTTGCCGTAAGCATGTCCGAGAGTAGCCCCGACATGATCGCCGGTCGCAATGTATCGTCGAATCGTTCGAGGTTCTTCTCGAGCATCAATTTGTTCACGTCATGGAAGAAGTCGTAGACATCCTGCATCGCCAATTCAAAATCCTTGAGCCGCAGGTTGTACGGCAGTTGCGCAGCCGTATTGAATGCAGTTGGTATAGGCTCTTCACGGGGAACCGGCATTGCTGGAGTGTATTGGCGGAGTTGCTATCCGCCAAATTGTGCCTCCGCACATCTGAAATAACTCTTGACAAAAATCTGCAATTTGTCACTGTGTCGGGTTGGGCCGTTTGACGGAGGGGCGCCAACTTCTACTCTCGGAGAAGCTCATGCGACGATCATCACGTTCACGCCACACGGGTCGAATTCAACTCAGTTCCAGCCGCGATCGCCAAACCGGCTGCAAAATCGAGCGACTGGAATCGAGGCAATTGCTCAGCGGTTCGGTCAGCGCGACGACACTCAATCCGCAATTCAAAACCGGTGAGACGTGGACTTATCAGGTATCCGGCGGAATCACCGGAACCGAAACACAAACCGTGATCGGGGCCGCCACCTTCAACAACGCCAGTGCCACCGAAGTGGATCAAAATAACAATTTCACCGCGCCGTCGAATATCACCTCGGAGGTAAAAGCCTACCTGGCCTTCACCACCGATGGGTTGATCAACTACGGGACGGTGACTTCCACAAGCAACATCACGACCACCGCAACCTTCTCGCCGGCCCAGGTTCAATTCCCGCAGACGCTGGCGGTTGGCTCGCCGTTCACACAAACGGTGACAGAAAGCAGCACATCGCAGCCCAGCGGGCAAACGAGCAGCACGTCGGTCACTCAAACTACAACGCTTGTGACCGGCAATGCAGAATCGGTAACTGTGCCGGCGGGGACGTACAATGCATTCGAAGTAGATGTCACCACGGGGACAACAACGGTTCGATTCTGGTTCGCGCCCAACGTCGGCCTGGTGAAGGCCATCATCCCGAGCACGACAGCCGTCACCGAAGAGCTCTCCTCCTTCACCGGCGGGCCCGGTGGCACGGGAGGAAACGGCGGCAATGGTGGGACCGGCACGGGAACGGTCAGCGCAGCGCTGAAGACCCCACTTCCAACTTCGATCATCGGAACCGCGCCCGTGAAATTGAAGGATAGCGTGACGCTCACCAGCAGCGGCGGAACAGCCAGTGGCGCGGTGAGCGAATCGATTGTTCTGTCACCCACTACCAACGCCTCCGACAGCGTCTTCACACTTGCCACCGGGCATGCTTCGGTGAAGCTCGCCTCCGGCAAATCCAAGGCGCTGAATTTGAAATTCGCCAAGTCGATCCCATCGACCGTGGCACCGAACACCTATAACGAGATCATCGTGACGACCGATCCGGCCGGGAACACGCAGAGCAGCGTGGCCGGGCAGTTGACCGTTGCCGCGCCGGTCGTGGACCTGAGTGGCGCCTTCACCAAAGCGCCGACGAGCGCCACGGCGGGCAAGAAGGTGCCGGTGAGCTTCACCATTACCAATAACAGCAGTGCGAATGTCCCCGCGGTCGGGACCATTCAAATTGACGTCGATTCCTCGCCCGATGGATTGGTTTCGGACGCCACCGTGCTCGACACGATCACCAGGAAGGTCAACCTCAAGCCCGGCAAGAGCATGAAGGTGACTGCCTCGGTGGTGCTGAGCACCACTTCATTTGTCGTGGTGAATATCGACCCCGGCCATGCTGTCTTCAGCAACGACACGAATCTGGCCAACAACGTCTTTGCGACATCGTCAGCGATTACGGTTGCGTAATGACCGTTCTGCCGCGAAGCGAAGTTGAAAGCTATCAGCGGCCAAGTTAGCCGCCCGGCTTATCGGGCGCTTCGAGAACAAAGAAGCGCCGACACGCCGGGCGGTTGCGTTTTATGACATCGTTTGTTGTATGTTTTAGAGAGCGGGTTGCCGGCCCGATCTATCTTACTCGTTAGCTGAGTCCCGCGATCTTAAGGACTTGGGCGAGGCTCAGGGAATCCGCGACTGAGGTAGCCTGAGGACATTTCCCGGCCAGCGCAAGGCGCGCGCTCGAAACAAACTTTGCTCTTCCACCTTTGGCGCGTAAAACGGCGCGAGGGACGCTGTCGATCGGATGCACCCCAGCAGGCCAGGGATGGAGCAGGGGGGTGCTTTGTTCGATCAAATCGAGCATCTGCTGACGGGAAGTGACGGGACCACCGGCGCAATCGCGGAATTCTTCCAGCTCATTCCAACCGCGCCCCCAGCATTGCACGGCAACACCCGCTTCAAGAAGGATCCGGCAGATCGACTGCGCATAAGCAGGCAGAATCAGATGATTGATAAAGCCCAATGTATTGAAATTGCCGTCGTCGATCTGCATGCCTTGGCGACGATCGTCAAGATATCGCCGGGCATCGGCGACGACAAACGGATTTCGCCTGATCTCGTCAGTGATGGCTTCCCACAGCAGGCTATGACTCGAATACTCGCGAAGCTTCTCAGGTGGATCCAGCGGCCGGGTGTCGCAGAGCAACAGCAAATGCGAATTAAAGGTGTCGGGGACCTTTAGTTCATTCCCAGGGACCTTTAGTTCATTCCTGATCGCAAGCGCCGGCCATGAAGCAATTCCGATTCGAGCAGAGGACCAGCCGACATCGAGCGCGACCTGCCGC
This sequence comes from Tepidisphaeraceae bacterium, assembly GCA_025450555.1. Classification (GTDB taxonomy): domain Bacteria; phylum Planctomycetota; class Phycisphaerae; order Tepidisphaerales; family Tepidisphaeraceae; genus JANWHF01. The sequence goes on from JANWHF010000014.1 coordinate 5,573, forward strand.
ATCGCGGGATCGGATAGCAGAAGGCTGTCTGATGAACCCTGCGGGGGAACTCGGGGAATTCGGCCATGGGTCACCCATGTAATCCATGGTGTCGTCTCGTTGAGAAGGGGAGGCAGATCGGAGCGGCCGAAATTGGCTGCCACAATCGCATCACATTCGGCCCCAAGCTCGGCAAGAGCCAGCGTCGAGGTACGAAGGGGATCATCTGTGTCGAGAAAAGAAATGGAGATATTTCTTTCAGGCGATGCGGACATTGCCGCGCCAAGTACCGCGCCGGCATCGTCCCATAGTCGAAAGTGGGAAGGCGCGACGATTCCAATGCGATTGCATTTGCGTACCGATTTGCGTTCGCAAAGCAATGTGATCTGCTGAGTGCGTCGAGCATTCTCGGCATTGAAAATTGCCTGCGCGGGAGCAACCAGCGCGTCGTGGACAGATGAATCGGCCACGATCGGTCGAATGAACTGCATCGGCGTTGCAAGGCCGGGATTCGCTTCGAACAATTCGCGCAGTTGCGCTTCCCAATCAGCGCCGGCGACAAACCAGAGCCGATGCGACGCGATTTCGGGTGAGAAGTCATCGCAGCCGAGAGCGACGCGGAGGCTGGCTTGATCGGGCAGCAGCACGATGATGGCTTTGGAGGCCTCGAGTCGATCCAGGGCGACGCGGATTTGTGCGGCATGCTGCGGATTGAGGAAACAGGCGACGCCGCCGGTGACTTCCATTTTAGCAAACATGAGCCGGGCCGCGCGGAGGGGGAGGGAGCAGCCGTTCCACCAGTGCGAATCCTGCTGCGCCGTCAGGTATCCATCGCGGCCGAAGATCCAGGAAAAGTTTTCGGGAAGCTCCTGAAAAGTTTCCAAAAGGGCGGGTTGGGTGATTCTCAGAGCGCGCAGATTGGCGGCCCAGTTTGTCGCCGCACGAAGCTCGGCAAGCGTTTCATTCACTAAGCGAATCGAGTCATCGACGATCATCGACATAGGCCATCACCTCAGCCGCCACTAACCTGCAACCGCGCGGGCGCGGAATGTCTGCCCTCAAATCTTCGTATCTGTCTTATCGGACCATTGGGGGTGATCGCTGTAATGCAGCGCGCGCCAGCGCTATAATCCGGCCTCTATGCGATTTACGAAGATGCATGGCATCGGCAACGATTACGTCTACATCAACGGCTTCGAGCAGACGGTTGGCGATCCTTCTGCTTTGGCCAAAGCGGTTGCCGACCGGCATGTGGGGATCGGTGGCGATGGGCTGATCCTGATCCTGCCGAGCGAGAAGGCGGATGTGCGCATGCGCATGTTCAACGCCGACGGAAGCGAAGCGGAGATGTGCGGCAATGGCGTGCGCTGCGTGGCGAAATACGCTTACGAACACGGGCTTACGAAGCAAAATCCGATGCGCGTGGAGACGGGTCGAGGTGTTCTTACTCTGGCTCTGGATCTTGGCGCGGATAAGAAGGTCCAGCTGGTGACCGTGGACATGGGCGAGCCGATTCTGGATCTGCCGGCCATTCCGGTCGATGCCTCAAAGCTGGTCAAGGGGCAGCGAAAAAACGAATATCGGTTCTCGGTCAATCAATCCAACGAACTGCTCGATGCGACGTTTGTCTCGATGGGCAACCCGCATGCGGTCATCTATACGCCTGATGTCAAGCGAATTGAGATCGAACGCATCGGTCCGGTCACCGAGCATCACCCGGCCTTTCCTCGGCGGATCAATGTCCACTGGGTGCAGGTGCATGATGAGGAGGAAGTCACCCTGCGCACGTGGGAGCGCGGCAGCGGCATAACGTTAGCCTGTGGCACCGGGGCCTGCGCGGTATGCGTGGCGGGTGCGCTGACCGGTCGAACATCGCGGGAAATCACCGCGCATCTTCCCGGCGGGGATCTGCATCTCGAATGGCGCGAAGCCGACAATCATGTCTATATGACCGGTCCGGCGACCGAAGTGTTTTCGGGGGAATGGCCGGATTGAATTGGCTATTCCATAGGCGCGGCCACGACGCGAACCTCTCCGCGGCGAAGCTTTTCGCGAGGAGGATTGGGCCGGACGACGATATCGATGTTTACGTCCAGCGCGCTGAGGATCAACAGTAATCGCTCAATGGAAAAGCCCCCGGGGCGGGCATCCATCAGCTTCGACACATGCGGTTGTTTTAAGCCTAGCTTTTGAGCGGCCTGGGCCTGCGTCAATCCGAGTTGTCTTATTCTCTGATGAATCTGAAGCGTCAGCGCGACTCGAAAGTCGGCCTGAGCCACTTCTTTTTCGGAGAAATCCAGATCGGCAAGAACCTTCTCGCGAATCGCTTGAAACGATTTAGGGGGTTTTGCTACCGTAGCCCTTCTTGTGCGCTGCATAAGCACATTGTAGCACAGCTCCTGGCCAAAAGACACCTAACAAAACAAAAATCTCGCGCGGCGGCGGGCGATGTTGATTATCGCTGATACGTGCCGATTAAATCGCCTGCCGCGACCACATGGCCTTTGATGGCTTTTATCAAATCACTTCGGCCAGCGCCTGGCTTCAGATCGAGAATGCGGTCCAGCGCAAAAAGCTGGAAATGGTAATGGTGCGGGCTGTCGCCTTTCGGTGGGGCGCAGCCGGCGTAGCCGATCTTCCGGGCGGAATTCTTGCCCTGGAGCATGTGAGGCTGTTCCATCTGCGGGTCATGGCCGATGGCCTCTGGAATGCCGGTGGCCCAGCCCGGGATGTTGTAGGCGAGCCAGTGCACGAAGGGATTGGGGGTCGGGGCATCCGGGTCTTCGACCAGCAGGGCGAACGATTCAACACCGCCTGGCATGCCATGCCAACTAATGGGCGGAGAAATGTTTTGTCCGTCGGCTGTGTATTGAGTTGGAATTGATTCCCCTGATCCAAACGCATCGGATTGCATCTGAATCGATTCAGCTTGGCCGATGCTGCGCATCGCCAGTCGTTCATCGCCAGCACGACAAAGTGGATGTCCTCCAAAGATCAATGCCGGCATACCCATCGTGACGCATTTGAGTGTGTGCAGTACCGCCATCGCAGAACCTCCGTGCGACGTTGCCGCAAATGTCATGCATCGAATGAAAAATCTCGAGAAGAAGTGCGAGCTTCTTTGAGCTAAAGCATGTA
>JANWHF010000015.1 GCA_025450555.1 Tepidisphaeraceae bacterium
GTCCCTGAGTTCACCGGGCGCGGGGCTGCGCGGCGTATTGGCTGCCGGACAGCCTGGGGGCGCTCAGAGCATCGTCCATGACATGCTTGCCGTCGCGTCCGACATGCAGAAGTTTTTCGCCGATCACGGCGGCAAAAGCGCCGCCATGCGCCAAATGAACGAAAACTTCGTGCGCGCCATTAACGGCGAGCCTTCGCTCCAACAGGCCGGCGGCAAAATCGACGGCGCTGTGGCCGAAAGCGATAAGGACGCTCTGCGTGGCCGCTACGCGCGCTTTGTGGACGCGGCCAACTCCTATTTCCGCGCGCGGGCGATAGCCAGCCCCGCCAGGTTTGGGAGCAGTTCATCGCACGATACCGCGTTATGCCAACGACTCGCGGAGTTGTATCAGTCCGACATGAGCCGCGACGAGGAATACTACTACGCCAACGATTTCGAAGGCCGATATCTTCCGATCATGGGCACCCGCGCCTCCTGCCCCGACCCGGCGTGGCCGCAGCTTCATCCGGATGTGGAGCGGGCTATCGAGGAAGTGAAATGAATGGCGACGCAAGCCAATCGGGACAGAGAGTAATGGAATTGCCGGACGCGGTTAGCTTTACACAAGCTAACCGCGTCCCAGCTGCATTCTGCTTTTATTTCGCCCGGCGCTGCATCACCTTACGATGATTGTGTAAGTGAACTCGAACGGAGTTGGCCCACCGACCAGGTCTTGCCAGGCGGCGCCGGCGATGATTCCTCGGACTGTTACGGTGTGTGTCCCGCGCGACATCGGCGTGAGGAACACGCCGGTGCCGACGTAGTGCGTGCCGCCGCCATCCTGAAGCGGGTCGGTCGTGGTTCCCACGACGTACGGGGCCCCTAAATCCGTGACCTTCCCGTCCACTTCGATCTCCAGCGACGCGCCGATCTCGTCGGCATCCAACAGGTAATCGGCGTCGGCCTGCCGGTCGCTGACGTCGCCCGGGAAATCGCCAATCACCGGCGGCGAATCGTCCGCGAAGAACACAGGAACATAAAAATGCGTGCCCTGGGTTACGGTGAACGTGTTCTGCGTCGGAAGCGGTGAATTGAACGGCACGTAAAGCAACTGGAATGGTACGTCCGGCACTGTGTCCGCGGTCCGCGGCCCGGTGTTGAAAAGTGCGGTGTCGGCCGCAATCTCCGTCAGCGAATACCCCAGCGGCCGCGCCGACGCGGGCATCACGTTCCCCCCGCCGTCGGCTTTAGCCCAACGGCCCATGCCGCAAAGCGCGATTGTGGTGAAGACGATGAATAGACGCAAAGATATAGAGTTTCCTGCAATCATAGCGTTGCTCCTTTTCGGTTTGGTCTTCTGTTCAAGAGTGCGGAAGTGATCAGTGCCAACAGTGATACGGTTGTCGAAGGTTCGGGAACTGACGCGGGAACCAGGCCCAAAGCATTAACATCCGTTGCTGGACCGGTCGTTATGGCGCCGGTCAGCGGATCGATTGTGTCGATTTCGAAAGTCGGGGAGTCCTCGACTCCATACAAGCGGCCATTCTCGTAAAGCATCGAATCCAGTTGGATGCCGCCAGGTGCGGAACCAATCAGGGTTGCGGCGCCGGTGGTGATATTCAGAGAGTAGAACTGCCCGAAGTCAATCATGTAGAGCGTACTGGAGCCGGCCGAAAGGCAAAAAGTCGCCGCCACACCGGTGCAGGGGTATTGCAGTCCCGTTGGCCCAATGACAGTCGCATTACCGGTTGCCGGATCGATGGTCGTGAGAAGGAAATTGACGCCGTCGGTCATCTCCAGCCCATACAGCGTTCCGCTGGACGTGGAGCCTAATCCGAACGAGCCGCCCTGACTCCCGCCGACGTACGTTGCGAGGCCGCCGGCGGCGATGGTCGCTGGATCCACCTTCCATAATCCGAATCCGCCCTGGGCGAAGCCGTAGATCGAACCATCGGATGTCTGGCCGAGGCCCGAAAAATACTCGCCAGTGCCTCCCAGGCTCGTGGTCTGACCAGTTGTCAGATTGATCGTCCCAAAGCCTGCGCCTTCGCTGGCCCAATTAGCCATGTCGTCGGCGCGGACCAGCGGGCAAATCCAGACCGCGATCGCGAATGCCAATATAGCCAGCCGTTTCATCGCATTCCTCCCGAGGACTCGAGCGCCGATTTCGCCCATCTTCCGTTTCACAACGCGGCTGATTGCCGCAAGCGACCGCGCAGCCGAGCGCCAGCCAGCAGCGCCAGTACGCAGGCACCACCGCCCCACGCACTGGGCGTGGGAGCCGCGGTAACTTCAATGGTGTATGCCCCTGAGTTGTCGCCGTACTGACCGTCGTCCACGCCGAACCGAAGCGCCGACGATCCTGGCCCCGCGATCGAACCGGTATCGATGAGGAACGAATAGGTATGGTCCGCTCTGTAGGCCGGCAGGTAAGGGCTTGTTACCGCTGTACCCGCATTAACATCGTAAACGATGTGGTTTACCGCATCGTCCGGCTGGTTCTCGGCGAGCGTAGGACCTTTGGTAATTTCCAATTGGTAGAAGCCACCGGCGCTATCGTTATGTGGCGAGCCGGCAAATGCTCCCGTATACAAATAGAACGCATCATTCAAATCGCCGAAGAGCGAGTTTCCGCTCCCTGACACGGTAACCTCGACCAGCCCAGAGTACTCGTTAGCGGTCACCGCACCGCCGGAGTTCGCGAAATTGGCGGTCAGAGCTTCCGCGCTGGCTTGAGCGGCTCCGAATGCCATGGCCAGGACGGCAAGCCACCGCCAATTCGTACCCCTTCTCCAGACGTGCATTGAAAATGTTCTCCGCATAAAACCTCCATTGATTAGCTACTACGGACTTGCGTGACCCCTTGCCTGGACGGACGGTCCGGCCCGCAGTTGATCCGCCGATGATTGATGGCCCACAACGCCTCGTGATTCCCCCAAGCTTCAATGCGGAATCGGAAGGTGCGATCCCTCACAAATTCTTGCGAGGCGCGAGAAGTCGGTTAGGCTGTGGAAGGAAAATAGAATCGTGCTCGGAGAGTGGGATCAAACCAGTGAGCTGGGCTCGCGAGCGATCACCTGCGTGGTCACGCGTCAATGGTGCGCGTCGCCGGAGCCTGATCTGACCGTTTCGGATGCTGCCGGCGATGCGCCTGAGGAATTAACCTTCGCGAATACAGTCTCCGCCTCGCGCGATGCGATCTGAGCGATCAACCAGTCTTGAGTACCAACGTATTCGCTGGGGCTCGATTCATTGGGTAGGGCCTGGAGTCGGCGCCGTGCGAGCATGAGTAATTGTTTCGCCTGATCAAGGTTGCGCCGGCGATGCTCCGTCATCGCAAGGTAGAATGTCGCAGTCGCTTCTTGCTCGGCAAGGGTGACGCGTATTGCCTCGAACTTCGCCGGGGCCTTGGCGAAGGCATCAAGACATCGAGTCAGAAAATGAAAGGCCGCATCGAATTCTCGAGTCCGGTATGCGACCATTCCTCTCAGCAAAAGAGAATCTGGAGCAACTGCCCTATTCGGTGGGCTTTGTTCAGCAACGCTGATCACGGGCTCGAGGCTCGGAATCGCATCGTCGGCCAATAAGAACATCTTTGCCATCAAAGGTGAAATGGGACTCTTGCTGCCGTGGAATTGCGGCAGTATTTCACGGCAAGACTGCTGGTAGGCGGCGTAATCTGCAAGATATGCCTGGAGCGCGATCGACTCCGTCAAGCTATACGCATTGGTTGGCGCGAGTTTTCGCAGCCTCGCGAAATCCGTCTGGGCTTCGCGGAAATGGTGCAACAAGAGATGGGCGTCTGCTCGTTTCTGTAGCAGGCGTTGCAGCCTGGCATCGTTGATTTCCACGCCATTGATCTCAGATGAGACAGCGACGACTTCCACCTCAAGGGCTTCCCGCAGTTTTTTCCACCACTGAGTAGCCTGGACGTCGTCGTTTCGCAGACGAGACATCTTTACGAGAAGCATGATGAGGTTCGACGCATATTCCCTGCGGGTCGGCAAATCCTCGAAACACCACTCTGCCTGGTTTTTGAATGTCTGTTCATCCGCCAGCGATGGATTGGCGACGCTCAGCAGAGAACCGTAAAAGTCGTTCATCCCGGTTAATGTGGCGATCTGTCTTTCCGTACGCAGTTGTTCGGCAAGCAACTGATCCCGCTGGAGGGCGATCTGCTTCGCCGCGGCCGCGGTGGATCCCTGGGCATGCTGCGCGCGCACCGCCTGCCAGGTGCTCACCGCCGTCGCCGCGATCAGCACTCCCGCAATCACCCCCGCCGTGATGATCGCCCCCTTGTTCCGGCGCAGGGTCTTGCGAAACCGGTACACCCGCGACGGCGGACAGGCTTCCACCGGCTGGTCCGCCAGGTACCGTCCCACGTCTGCGGCGAACCCGCTGGCCGTGTCATATCGGCGGCCGCGGTCCTTCTCCATCGCTTTCATCACGATCCAATCCAATTCGCCCCGAACGGTCTGGCTCAGCTTCCTGCGGTCTGTTTGCTGCTGGGAGAAAACAGTAGACGGGCTTTGGCCGAGCGTGCTCAATCGGGTGCTCGGCCTGGGCGGCTCTTCCTCGCGGATGATGCGGCGGATCTCGTCGTACGCCGCGTCGGCCAGACGCTTCTTGTCGAACGGCGTGGTGCCCGTCAGCAGCTCGTACAAGAGCACGCCCAGGCTGTAGACGTCGCTGCGCGTGTCGACGTCCTGGAGCGCATTCATCTCTGCCTGCTCCGGACTCATATAGAGCGGCGTCCCGATGAGCTGCCGGAACTCGGTGAACAACGTCTGCTCGGTAAGCCGCTGCCCCGCTATCGCCTTGGCGATGCCGAAGTCGATCACCTTCGGCACGGGCGTTTTGTCATCGGCGACGGTGACCAGGACGTTGTTGGGCTTGAGATCGCGGTGGATAATCCCCTTATGATGCGCGTGTTGAACCGCCTGGCAGACCTGCACGAACAGTTCCAGCCGCTGACGGGGCGAAAGCTTTTGCTGGTCGCAGTATTCGGTGATCGGGATGCCGCGGACCAGTTCCATTACAAAGTAAGGCCGGCCGGCATCGGTGATGCCAGCGTCAAAGACTTTGGCGATGTTAGGGTGATCCATCATCGCAACGGCTTGCTGCTCGGCTTCGAAGCGCGCGATCACCCGCCGCGAGTCCATTCCCGGCTTGATGATCTTGAGCGCGACGCGGCGATGGACCGGGCGAAGTTGCTCGGCCATGAAGACGATGCCCATTCCGCCTTCGCCAATTTGCTCGAGCAGTTTGTAATTGCCCACGAGGGTGCCGGCAGATTCGGCCGGCGGATGGTTTGAGGTGCTTTGGTCGGGCGGCGCGGCGCGGCGGATTGCCGAAACCTCCAGGAAACTTCCCGCGCGCTGGTGGGCGAGCAGAAGGTCTTCAATTTCCCGGCGCAAAGCCGAGTTGTCCTGGCAGGCGCGGTCGAGGAAGGCCGATCGCTCCGCCAGAGAGCTGATTGCCAGGGCCTGATCGAAGAGGGTTTCGAGGTCGCTCATGTTGCGCCCTCCGTTGCACCGCCGATCCGACGATACAGCCACGCCCGGGCAAAGGACCAATGCCGTTCGGCGGTGGCGCAGGAGATCCCCAGTGCGTCGGCGGCTTCCGCCGTGGTAAGCCCGGCAAAAAACTTCAGCTTCACCAGCATTGCCTTTTGTTCATGGACTTTGGCGAACTCGTTCAACGCCTCGTCCAGGGAGAGCAGGTCTTCCGGAGGCTCGGCGAGGCTCAACTCGAGCGAGCCGAGGTCGAGGCGCTTGCGGTTCCCGCCACGCTTGAGGCTTCGTGACTGGCGGGCGCGGTCCACAATGATGCGTCGCATGGCCTCGGCGGCCGCGGCGAAGAAGTGGCCTCGCCCCTCCCAGCGGCAGTCTGCCGATTTTCCATTCTCCACCAGCCGAAGAAATGCCTCGTGGACAAGCGCCGTCGCCTGCAGGGTGTGGTCGGGCCGCTCCTGGCGCATGCGCTGACGCGCCAGTTGCCGAAGCTCTTCATAAACCAACGGCAATAGCGCCTCCGCGGCCGAAGGATCACCCCCGGCCATTCCATCGAGCAGCCGTGTCACCGTTGCTGAAGCCGAACCATCCATTCCATGCTCGCTTCCCCGAAACCCTGCCTTCGTTCACGAGCTGTCAATGATCAATGCGAAATGCGGCGGCTCATTCCCTCAAATCATTTGCCAATCAATGCTCGAGAGGGACGCCGCCAGGATCGTCAACAGTTTACCCGCATTTGAAGCCACAACCTAGAATGGCACCGCGCAAAGGGCACCGCGTAAAACGGCCCCTTCAGAAGGAAGACGTGGGTCCTCCATTGGGAGGATCGGGCGAGGCGATTTCGTTTCGGTCGCACTTGCGCCGCGGGTAAAATGCGGCAATGCGCTGCCTCGCCCGATGGATGCTGAACGCGCTGGCCATTGTTTCGCTGCTGCTTTGCATCGCGACGGCGATCCTGTGGGCGGTCAGCTATCGGCAATTCATCGACGTCGGCCAGATCAGTACACGCCTGGATGCGACTACTTACACGCAGCACCTGATTCGCCTGGGATCGAACAATGGCCGGTTCCTGTTTACTCGGCGGGATCTGATTTGGCCGAGGCCTGTAATCGCTGACAACATTCCGAACTGGGAGAAGGAAAACGGATGGTACTTCACGCGGATGCCGCCTTTCGACATGTATTATGTCTTCCCTCGCCAACCCGGGGACCACTCCTGGCACAAGTACATTGGCGGCATTCGATTCAGGCGAGGGCTGGAGTTGGGCGGTAATAGCAGCAGGAGCATGATTGGGTTCGTCCTGTTCGTGCCGCACGCGTATGTCTGCGTCGCACTGGCGATCTTGCCTGCCCTCCGCGCGCGGCGCGTTCTGCGTCGTTGGAGAGCGAATCGGCGCGGCTTGTGTCAGAAATGCTTTTATGATCTTAAGGGCAATGTCAGTGGCGTGTGCCCTGAATGTGGGACCGCGATCGCCGGCGCTTCCGCCACTTATTCGATTTCAGCCTGAAGCGATACAGCGGGAGCGCTGAAGACCGGACGGCGATTGATTTCGAACTCGGGCGACGAAAACGGGTCGCCATCCACTATTCCCGCAGGGGCCTCTTGCGTACATGTCAACTCTGCAGGGTTGACCGGACACCTCTCCACTTTTTGTCGCGATCGGTTCGCGATTGCGTGGCGGGCGCTTCGATTGACTTCATTTTCCATGTCGCTGCGCGCGGACCTCTACTCACGCTCCGGCCACCCCTTACGCCTCGCGCGCGAATGGTGAAGGAACAAAAGCGGGCAAGGTCATATGTTCGCAATATGTATGGTATACGGCTTGCTGGAGATTTTAGGATGCTATGGGGGTATTGGTGGCATTGGAGCAGAGGCAGTGAGGAAGATTGAATTTCGACGGGGTACGCGCGGCAGCTTGGGGAGGAGCGGGCGGTGCGGGAGCATCTTACGCAGATCGCCTGCCCTGAGCTTGCCGAAGGGCCGGGTAGGCGGGAACAACCAATGGACAAAAGTAAATATGAAAAATCACTTGACAATCGTTGCGCGGCGCTGGTGTCGCGCGAGCCTCGCGCGCCGCGCGCGGGCCAAGATTGTAAGCCCTGTATGGCCAAGGGATTGCGGCTCGTGAGCCACCTAAGCAGGGCGCGCGGCGCGCATGTGTCGCGCGCCGCGCGCGGGCACATCCCGCTGTTTAGCGGTCGCGCTTGCGCGACGTTGTGCGCGCTTTCCATTCGAGCGCCGCAAATGGTCCTCCGCGCTCGCGGTGTCGCAGGAGCGACGCCCTCCACAATACGGATGTCACTCGATGTCATAGGAATGTCCCCGAATGTCACAGGTGTGATATCGCGTGGTTATTTCATAAGCCAATACTATGGAATGGTTTAGATCTGGAGTTGCAGTCAAATGTCATTCATTTTCATGAAAAGTGTGGCATTTTGAGACATTCTCTGACACGACGCAGCGGCTTGTATGTGCGGCTCCCCTGCTTCCCATGGAAGGGGCTCCGCGGAGCGATTCGGGAGTCAACTGTTTTTCACTTTCGCGGTAGACAATTGATGCTATGATCGTGGGCCTCTAAAGTGGCTCTCGGGCCTACGGGCGTTTTTCATTCCTCTATTTTAGTGGAGCAAGCTATGCATCGCGGGATTGCTTTGATCGCTGGCGTGATGGTTTCGTTTGGCGCGGCCACCTTTTCCATGGCCGAATCGACCGTGACGGTCGACAAGACGCACCTGTGCTGCCCTTCATGCGTGAAGGCGGCCAACAAGGCGGTGGAATCGGCCGGCGCGAAGGCCGACATTAATCAGAAGGCCGACAAGATCACCATCACTGCCGCCAACGAGCAGGAAGCGCAAAAGGCGGTCGATGCGCTGGTGGCGGCCGGGTTTTATGGCACCGTCTCCAGCGGGACGATCAAGGACGACGCCGGCGCACCGTCGGGCAAGGTCACGTCGCTGAACGTCACCACCCACAATTGCTGCAAGAAATGCACAACGGCCATCAACAAGGTGATCAAATCGGTGCCGGGCGCCAAGGGCGAGGCGGAGCCGA
>JANWHF010000016.1 GCA_025450555.1 Tepidisphaeraceae bacterium
GAGCGGCATTTCCAGCGATTACCTTCAGCCGGCGAAGGCGCACGAGGTAAATTCAAATTCCGCGCCCACAGTCGGGTACCTGGCCCGTATCTGTCCAGAGAAGGGGCTCGCGCAGTTTATCGAGGCGATGAAGATTCTTCTTACTTTTCCCGATCTGCAAAATGCCAGGTTCAAAGTCGCCGGCTACCTTGGCAAGCGCGATGAAAAATGGTTTGCGGATCTGCGCCGGAAGGTTGTCGCGGAACGATTAGCCGATCGATTCGAATTTTTGGGGGAAGTGGATTTGCCGGCGAAGTTGAACATGCTCGATTCGCTCGATGCGTTTACGGTGCCGACGGTTTATCCTGAAGCAAAGGGAATCTACGTTCTAGAGGCGATGGCGCGCGCCATTCCTGTCGTTCAGCCGGCGCATGGTTCGTTTCCGGAGCTGATCGAGCAGACGCAAGGCGGCTTGCTCGTTCCGCCCAACGATCCGCGCTCACTGGCCGAGGCGGTCGCCGCTTTGCTGTGCGATCCGCCGCGAAGGCAGGCGATGGGACGGGCCGGCAGGAGTGCGGTGGAAACGAGCTTCACAGAAGAACATATGGCCCGCAATATGATGGACGTGTTTAACGATGTCTTGCAAACTAAAGCCGGCATGGTGCAGGCATGAGCAGCACATCGACAACATCCCCCGCAGTTGTGCCCGCGAATACGACGGGCCTGAGCGTGACGGATGTGCGAAAGGATTACTCGACCCCGGCTGAGCCGCTGGTGGTTTTGCGCGGCGTGTCCTTCTCGCTGGGCGCGGGCGAGCGCGTGGCGATCGTCGGCCCCAGTGGCTCGGGGAAGAGCACGTTGCTCAACATTCTTGGGACGCTCGATGAGCCGACGGCGGGGCAGGTTACGTTGGACGGCATCAATCCCTTTTCGCTTCGTCCCAAGGCGCTTGCGAAATTCCGCAGCGAGAAGATCGGCTTTGTCTTTCAGGATCATCATCTGCTGCCGCAATGCACGGCGTTGGAAAATGTGCTGGTGTCGCGCCTCGCGCTCGGAAATGTGAGCGATGCCGACTCGGCACGAGGTTCGGAATTGCTGAAAGAGGTCGGGCTGGAAGGGCGGGCGACGCATTTGCCAGCCGAGCTTTCAGGCGGCGAACGTCAGCGCGTCGCCATCGCCCGGGCGCTCATGAATCGCCCGCGCCTGCTGCTTTGCGATGAGCCGACCGGCAATCTCGACACGCAGACTGGCCAAGCCATCGGCGAGCTGCTCATCCGCCTGGCCACCGAATCGCAGGCGATTCTTGTGGCGGTGACGCATAGTCCTGCGCTGGCGTCGATGTTTCCCAGGCAAATGGGAATGGTGGATGGACGACTAACGTAGCACAGCCTTCCAGGCTGTGAATCGAGGATCACAGGCTGGAAGCCTGTGCTACGAACGGCACCGGACTGCCGCCCTCCAGAAGATTGGCCCGATGAACAGATTCACCCTTCTTTTTCGCAACCTTCGCTACTTTCGTGGCGTCAACCTCGCGGTGATCGCGGGCATGGCGGTCGCGACCGCGGTGCTCACCGGCGCAATGATGGTGGGCGACAGCGTGCGCGGGAGTCTTGCCGACCTGGCGAGGCAGCGTTTAGGTCCGGTCGATTATGCCCTGATCTCTCCGCGTTTTTTTAATCAATCACTGGCTGATCGAATCGCACAAGGGCACGACGCGGCCGAAGGCTGCGAAATCATGCCCGCGATCATCGTGCGCGGTGGGGCGGCCAACGATCAATCCACCACCGCCGATGGCTCAACTTATCGAACTGCCGATGTGCAGATTGCCGCGATTGGACAAACGAAGGAAACATTCTTTGACGGCGCCAAGTTCCCAATTCCATCAGGCTCCGTCGTTTTGAACGGCCCGCTCGCCGACGCGATCAACGCGAAGGTCGGGCAGAGCGTGCTGCTGTATGTTCCGACGCAGAGCGATCTCCCGCGCGATGCGGCCCTTGCCCGCCGAGGCAAGGGCGATATCGAGGCCGATCTGCGGGCAAACGTATCTGCCATTTCCCGGCAGCCGAGCTTCGCGTCGCTATTCAATCCCAACCCCAGCCAACGTGTGCCGCGCAATGCATGGACGAACCTCGCCGATCTTCAGGACATGATCGAGCAGCCGGGCAGGATCAATACGCTACTCGTGCATAGCAATTCTAGCAAAAACGATGAGTCAGTGGTTTCAGCGCTCAACGAGCGGCTGAGCAAGAGCATCACCCTCGACGATTACGGCCTGACGCTTCGACCGGCCGGCGACAATGAAAGCAGCATCTTCGCCCGCGAAACCTACATCGCCCCACCCGTCGTCGATGCCGCCGTGCGGGCGGCAAAGAAGCTGGCAATCCAGATGCGGCCCGTCTCGGTCAACCTGCTCACGCAGGTGAGCAACGCCGCCAGTAAGAAGATGATCCATTATGCGGTCGCGGCAGGAATGAGTCCGCTCGATACGGGGGCACTGGCGGATAACGAAATCGCGATCAACCAATGGACCGCTGACCAGCTTGGCGCAAAAGTTGGTGACACGCTCGCGATCGATTTTTACGCCCGTCAATCGGAAGGCGATTTGGTCAATGCGAGCAAAGTGATCGCGCCGCAGAAGCTGTCGTTTGTCGTGAAATATATCTTGCCAATGGAAGGTCTAGGTGCTGACAAAGAACTCCCGCCGGACTACAAGGGATTGACCGATGCCGACAGTGTGGCGGATTGGAATCCGCCTGAAGGTTTGATGATCGACAAATCGTTGGTCACCAAGGCCGACGAAGATTACTGGCACAAATGGCGGGCGGCCCCGAAGGTTTTCTTGAGCTTCGATGCCGCCGCGAAATTGTGGGGTGGAACGTATGGCGAGGTGACCGGACTGCGCATGCCGGCCAAGGATGCGGATGTATTTGCCAAGGCGCTCAATGGCGAGCTTTCGCCGCAGTCCCTTGGCTTAATCTTCCGCCCGATCAAAGCCCAGCAGCTTGCCGCCGCCAATGGCGGGACCGATTTTGCCGGCTTTTTCCTGATGTTCAGCTTCTTTCTGATCGTCGCAGCTGCTTTGCTGGTGGCGATGCTCTTTCGGTTGAACGTCGAGCAGCGGGCACGCCAGCTTGGGCTTTTGGGAGCCATCGGATTTGCTCCCGCGCGTCTGCGTCGCCTGGCGCTGGGCGAAGGTATGATCCTCGCCATCATCGGCGGCATCATCGGACTGGCCGGAGCGCTCGGATACACCTGGCTGATCATGTGGGGCCTGCGCACCTGGTGGATCGGCGCAATTGGCACGACCGCGATGACTTTACACGTGGTGCCGCTGACGCTCAGCTACGGATTTGTCGGCAGCCTCTTTGTCGCCTTCTTCGCGATTCTCTGGGCCGTCTGGCGGGTCGGGCGCGAGCAGCCGGCAAGGCTGATGGCGGGGGCGTGGGGGATCCAAACGTTCCGGCGCAGTGAAGGGCGAATCGTCCGCTGGATCGGCCTGCTTTGCATTCTCATCGGGGCGGCAACCGTCGGCGCCGCCATCGCTAAGAAAATTTCCCCCGAAGAGGGATTTGGCGGCGGGGCACTTTTGCTGTGCGGAGCCTTATTCTGGATTGGCGGCGTCCTTCGCCCCAGGCGGCATGCCGGGGCCTCGTTCGTCGGCGCGGGTTCGCTGGCCCGGCTCGGCATCCGCAATGCCGCCCGGCATACGGCGCGCGGCGTTTTGGCCGTCGGTTTGATTGGATTTGCTGCGTTTACATTAATTACTGTTGCCGCCATGCAGCAATATGGAACGCCTGATCCGGACAATCACAGTTCCGAAACCGGCGGCTATCGATTGATCATTAACGCGGACATTCCGCTCTTGGGCGATTTGAACACGGTTGAAGGCAGGCGGATTCTAGGTTTCCGTGAGCCCGGTTCATCGGTTTTCAACGGCGCTCACTTCACGCCACTCCGCATGTGGCATGGGCAGGACATCAGTTGCCTGAATCTCACTCGTCCCAACAGCCCGACGATTCTGGGCGTTCCAAAAGAGTTGATCGATCGCAATGCGTTCATTCAGGATTCAGCGATTTCCAAGACCCCCAACGTCTGGACGCTGCTGGATTCAGATCAAGGCAGCGACATTCCGGTTATCGCCGACGCCGACACGCAGGAATATGTCCTGCAAATTCCGCTGGGGGGAACACTGGAGATTCAGGACCAGCTTGGGGCTCAGCGAAAGCTCAAGCTCGTCGCCACCGTCGCTCACAGCATTTTCCAGGGGCAACTGCTGATGAGCGATGGGAATTTCCGAAAGCTGTTTCCTGCGCAGAGCGGCTTTGGCATGGTGCTGGCGGACATGCCGGGCGCGCCAGCGCAGAAGACGGCCGACCTGCAAAAAACGTTGAGCAGCGAACTGAGCGAGTATTCCGTCAGCGTCGACACGACAACCGATCGGCTCAAGACTTATCAGAACGTTCAAAACACTTATCTCTCGACCTTTCAAACGCTTGGCGCATTAGGCTTGGCATTGGGAACACTCGGCTTGGCGGTGGTTCTCATTCGCACGGTCATCGAGCGCAAAGCGGAACTTGCGCTCCTCGCATCCCTCGGATTCACAACTTCTGCGCGGATCTGGCTCATTTTAGCCGAGAATGCATTTCTGCTGATTCTCGGCCTCGTAGTCGGCACAGTCTCAGCGATCATCGGAATCATTCCGGCTGTCCTGGGTGGCGCACGATCCATTAATGTGCCGGCACTGGCAATAACACTGGTGGGCGTTCTGGTCATCGGGTTTGTTTCCGCGGCCTTCGCCGTGGGCATCAGCGGCGTTCATGTTGCCCCGGCCGACCTGCGAAGTCAGTGAATCGATCGATTTGACAGGCTATCAGTCATCTGACTTAATTTTGACAAGATAAATCGGCCGATTTAAAGTGGCGTCCGGTTAGAACTCGCTCAGTGGCGCGCACCCATGGTTTTCCAACACAGGAAGGCGAGGCCTATGAAGCTCCTTGCACTGCTTTTTGTTCTGTCGGGAATGTTGTCTCTGCTCACCGCCTGCGGCACGCCGGGCTATTCCGCCCAGGAACGCAATCAACAAATTGCCCGCAACTGGGCGTATGATTGGAGCCAGGCCAGCGACGACTGGGATCATCTCCTGCTGCTGCGGCCCTCCAGCAAGCTGACGATCTGGAACGTCCAATAATCTCTGGCGTTAGCCCTTCGTCCGACGCTTGTTAAGCAAATGAGGCCAGCCTCCAAACCTTTGGATTTGGAGGCTGGCCGTATGTTTAGCTTTGCCCGTTTGCACGGGATAGCGTGACGGCAAGGTGGCAGGGCGCTTCTGGGCCGCCGCTACGAAACCATCCGCATGTCCTTCCTTCGGATCGTCGTGAAGACGACATGGCGAAGGTGCTTCTGGCGGGCCGACTCAAGATGGTTCAGATACTGCTTGAGCGCGGTCTCATCGAATTGGGCCAGGAAGTTGGGGTTGGCGGTGATGTTGTACCGTCGGATATCATCGATCAGTTGACGCTTGGTCATATGCTGATTAGTGTCGGATCAGGTCCGGAAATAACTTGAACCGTCTATGCCGCTCGAGGGTAAAATCGATTGAAAGGCTTGCCGAACCGGGCAAGCCAGGATCTGGAAAAGCTTCTCACATTGGATTGCAGATCGATGCCTGATGCGCCACCTCCGACCAGCGTTCCGCCTGACGCCCAGTCGCAGCACGACGAAGCGCTGGCTCATCTGTTCAAGATGTCCACGACGTCCGCAGGCGGCCAGGAATACGTCGCGATCAACGCTACGTCCATCGCCTCGGTTCTCATAGGCGTGGCCAGCGTGCTGGTGTTCCTGTCAGATGTACTGTTTATCGTTCCGCTGGCAGGGCTGGTGTGCGCGATTGTCGCGCTCATTCAGATTCGTCGCAGCAGTGGCACTCAAACGGGAACGGCTTTTGCCGTGGCGGGGCTGGTGCTGTCGCTGGGCATCGGCGGATTCAAGCTCGGCCAGAAACTGCTCATTTCTCACGAGGCAAACAAAGACACCGTCGTCATTGCCGACATCCTTCAACGGCTGGGAGCGGATCTTCATAGTGCTCGATACGATGATGCATACGACGACTTCTTTTCACCCGAGTTCAAAAGAGAAGTGGATCGCAAGACCTTTGCCGCCACCTTTCAGCAGCTCCAGAACCTCGCGGAGTATGGCCCGATCGAATACGCCAAATGGAACGGTGAGCCGGTCAATTATGATGAGATCGGTAATTCAGGCGTGAAGGACGCGACCGCGATGGCGATGGTTAAATTCAAAAGAAATGCCATGTCGGCACGTCCACTTTTCGTTTTCTCCAACCGCGACGGGACGTGGAAGATCGATGAATGCACGTTCTTCCAAACTAAAAAGAAGAAGAAAGCGGCTCAATAAGCGCTTCAAGCCACCTCCACCAGTCGTCCGATAACATTTGTGCCGGACAGTCGCTTCATTGCGCCTGCCCGCTATTCCTTACCTAGGGCCGCCAAACGGTCGATACGCCCGTGGGGAAATGCTCCCCTCAACAAGGTAGGGTTTCATGGCACGGATGAGCCACGGTCGTAAAACGTCGTTTGACGCGCTCTTGTGGGCGGGTGCAATGGTTCTGGCGGCGGTGACCGCGGCCGGTTGTGCTCAATTCTGCGCCTCGGGCGGACCTGGACATGCCGTTGCGTCGTCGCATGGCGGTAAGTCCACTTCCAAGGCCGTCGCACAGGATAGCGCGGTCGAGTTTCCCACTGCGCCGCCTCAAAACGTAAACATCTTTGGTGAAGTGAACGGCGCCCATCGGCAGGCTGCCACGCCGATCAGCGAGGTCGGCTTTCAGCAGCACACCTTCACCGATGAAGGCTACGACAGCGACATCACTGTGGATCCGACCGGCAAGTGGATCGCGTTCTCAAGCACGCGCCACAGCGAGCATCCCAGCATTTACCTCCAGCGCGTCAACGGCACGACCGTCACGCAATTGACCAGCGATTCGGACGACGACTATCCGGCCTTCAGCCCCGACGGCAAGCAGATTGCGTTCAGCTCGACACGCGCGGGTCTCTGGCAGATTTACACGATGGACGTTGATGGCAGGAATGTCGTGCAGGTCACGACCGGCACGTCGCAATGCATCCATCCCAGCTTCAGTCCCGACGGCTCGAGGCTGGTCTATAGCAGCCTCGGCTCGCGGAGCGGGCAATGGGAACTGTGGACCGTGAATCTCCAGACCGGTGAGCGTCGCATGATCGGCTACGGCCTATTCCCCGTCTGGTCGCCGGACCGGAACGTCGATCGCATCGCCTTCCAGCGCGCCCGCCAGCGCGGCTCGCGCTGGTTCAGCGTCTGGACGCTGGATCTGATTGATGGCGAAGCACGCCGACTGACCGAAATTGCCGTCAGCTCCAATGCCGCGATCATCTCGCCGACCTGGAGTCCGGATGGCAGGCGTCTCGCATTTACTACGGTGCTTTCGCCGACGCATGCCAGCGGTGCGAATCTTCACGGCCAGACCGACATCTGGACCATCGACGCCGACGGCATCAACCGCCAGCGGCTGACGGACGGCCGCGGCACCAACCTGACACCGTGCTGGGGCAGCGATAAGCGGATTTTCTTCATCAGCGACCGTGGCGGCGCCGAATGCGTCTGGTCGGTTCGAGCCGATACAGATCGTCGAACGACCGTCGCGCAGAGCAATGACAAAAAGCCGGCGGCGGCGGGGCACAACGAACCGCAGGCCGTCGGCTCGACCGATCCGCACGAAGTGGATCACTAAGGCTGTTGGTGTCCGTGTAGAAACGAATTGTTCCCGGCATCGGCCGGTTTTGGATTAGACGAGGAAGCTTCATGGACGAAGCGAACATTAAAGCGCGGAGCGCAATCCTGGTGGGGCTGCTGGCGATGCTGTCGCTGCTCCCCGCCTGCCAGATGACACCCCAGTATGGCACGGAAGATCCGCTCTATCTGTCGGCAAGACAGCGGCAGGTCTGGGCGGTGGCGCCAGCCATCAACCTGAGTGGCGAGCATGAAGTCGATCCGCTGCTCCAAGCCGATCTGCTTTACTCGCAGTTGCAGCAGGTGCATGGGGTGACGGTGATCCCGGTGAACCGGGTCGTCGAAGTGTATGCCGGGCTGCATCTGGAAAAAGTGCAGACGCCGGAGCAGGCGTCGCTCGTGTGCGACCTGCTGGGATGCGATGCCCTGGTCGTGCCGACGATCACGGCATATGACCCATACAACCCGCCCAAGCTGGGGGGCTCGATTCAGGTATTTCGTAAGCCACGCGGATATGCAAGGCCGGAAAACGTCGATCCGCGCGAGCTGGCTCGACAGGCCGGCATGCGCGCGACCGAATCGCTGCCGACGCCGCAGGGTCAGTTCCTGCAGGCGGTCGGGATGTTCGATGCGGCCAATGGAAGCGTACGCGAAAAGCTCGATGCCTATGCGCACGGTCGTAATGACCCCGCGGGGCCGATGGGAGTGAAGGAGTATTACGTCAGCATGGATCGCTATTGCGGGTTCTTCTACAACGCAATGATCAGCGACGTGCTGAAGCAGATCAGGGAGCAGGCGATCAAGCATCAGAGCGCCTGAAGGATGGGAGAATGCAGATGGCTGAGAAGAAAATGCTGAGCCTTGTGAAGGGAAAGCACCATTTCTGTTTCCGCTACGAAGCCGGCGAGGAAAAAGCCGTCCTCGATGCGATGACGGAAATGGTGGATCGGCGCGAGCTTGGATTCGATTGGTTCGACGCCGCGGTCCTATCACATCAACTTGGCGAGCATTTGGCAAAAGAATTAAAGACCTATTTGCCGAAGAAAGCAGCGTGAAGAAGTAGTTGATAATGTTTGAGTGACTCGATGCCGGCCCGATAACAAAAAAGGCCGGTGCGAATCGCGAAACACTGTCAACTGCCCCTTGAGACGAGGATCGGCTCATGGGCGGGCCACCGGAAACGCCGGCCGCGTGGCAATCAACTCTGGTTCAGGATCCCATGCGCCGCGTCCGGTACCTATGAATACCGCCACCGCCCCCGTCACCGCAGCACAGTTCCCTGCGCTGTCCAAGCCGGCTACGAACGAAAAGCAGTTCACCCCCTTGGTCAGCCAGTTTCTGGACTACCTGCGGTTGGAAAAACATTTCAGCGATTACACCGTCAAGAGCTACGGCGCCGACCTCGTGCAGTTTGGCCAGTTTCTGGCCGGCGAGATCGGTCCCGCTGCCGCCTCCACGCCCGCCGACGCTTCGCCTGCAAAGGTGTTGCCGGCGGAAGTGGACGAGCGCAGCGTGCGCTGCGAGCCGCTGACGATTCGCGAGTTCCTGGCTTATCTGTACGGCCAGAACTACACCAAGAGCACCACCGCCCGAAAACTGGCGACGCTCCGGAGCTTCTACAAATTCCTGATCCGCCGTGGACTGGTCAGCGCTAATCCGCTGTCCACCATCCGCACGCCCAAGCAGGACAAGCGCCTGCCCAAGTGCCTGGATCTGGATCAAGTTCAGAAGCTGCTCGATGCGCCTGGCGATGCCGACCTGCTGTCGGCCCGCGACAAGGCGATGCTCGAGGTGCTCTATTCCAGCGGCATTCGCGTCAGCGAACTGGTCGAGCTGGAAATGGGCGACCTGGA
>JANWHF010000017.1 GCA_025450555.1 Tepidisphaeraceae bacterium
CCCTACAGTCCCGAGCCCGGCACGCCGATGGGTCGCATGGAAGATCAGATTCCGGATTCGATCAAACAGCAACGCGTCGAACGTCTCATGCTCGCCCAGCAGGAAGTCGCTTTTGCCAAAGCAAAGAAGATGAAGGGCAAGAGCATCGACGTGCTGATCGATCGGCAAGCCGGTCGCGATAAAGAGGATGGCTTTGTCGCCCGCAGCCAATCGCAGGCGCCGGATATTGACTCAGTCACTTTCGTGCATGGGCCGGGCTTGCATGTGGGGCAGATCGCACAAGTGAAGGTCACTGATTTCCAAGCTTATGACCTTGTGGCCGAGATCGCTGTTTCCAAGTCGAAAAGTCTGCGAGTGCTCGCCAAATAACAATTGACGGAAGGCCACAGGCTGGAAGCCTGTGCTACGCGCCCGCTCAACATCTGCTCTGTTTTCCGCTACATTCCAATAGCTCGCTGGCCTGCCTGAGTCGCAGGCGCGAAATTAATTGCGGATTATCTTCACTGCAGCTTTTCACCATGCGCAAATTCCACCTTCGATCGTTGCTCGCACCGGCTTGTTCCCTGGCTCTCATGGCCCTTTATGCAACGGCACCGGCTGCCGACGTGCGACAGCAGCCCGACCCATACGCCAAACAGATTCACCCCGCGTCGCTCGAGGCCAAGGAAGCGATCGCAAAATTCAAACTGCCTGAAGGATTCAAGGTGGACCTCTACGCGTCTGAGCCGCAGGTGGTCAATCCAGTCGTGTTGCGTGTGGACGGCAAAGACAACGTGTACGTCATCGAGACGTTCCGCCATACGTCCAACGTATTGGACATCCGCGAGCACATGAACTGGCTCAATGAGGACATCGGCTTGCGCTCGGTGCAGGATCGGCTCAGTCTTTTGCGCAAGGAAATGGGGCCGAAGTTCGCCACGATGACCAAGGACACCGATCGCGTGCGGCTGCTGGAGGATCCGCACCATGTTGGCCATGCGACGCAGGCCACGATTTTTGCCACCGGGTTTAATTCCGCCGAGGCGGGAATCGCCGCTGGAATTTTGCCGTTTCATGGAAATGTCTATCTCGCCGATATCCCGGGCCTTTATCTGTTGAAGGACGCCAACGGCGATGGCATTGCGGATGTTCGCAAGGAGCTCATTACCGGGTTTGGCGTTCACATTTCCTTCCTCGGGCACGATCTCCATGGCCTGCGAGTTGGACCTGATCGCAAGCTCTATTTTTCAATCGGCGATCGCGGCACCAATGCCAAATCGCTCATCGATGGCAGCTCTGTCGATCTTCCTGATACCGGCGCGGTCTTCCGCTGCAATCTGGACGGCTCCCATTTTGAAACCTTCGCCTATGGCCTGCGCAATCCGCAGCAGCTTGTTTTCGACGACGAAGGCAATCTTTTTGCCGGCGACAACAATCCCGACTACGGCGATCCAGCGCGATGGGTCTATGTCGTCGAAGGCGGTGACAGCGGCTGGCGCGAAAGCTACCAGAGCGCCCGACTCCATCAGGGCGGCGGGCCGTGGATGTGGGAGCAGCTTTATCAGGAAAAGGAAAAGCTCCACGATGCCGCCTACATGATTCCGCCGATCGCTCATCTGGGCGCGGGGCCGAGCGATGTCGCCTATTACCCTGGAACCGGCATGTCGGATAAGTGGAATGGCCATTTTTTCATGGTCGATTTCCGTGGCGGATCGGTGCAGAGCCGGACACACACGTTCAAGATGCAGGAGCATGGCGCGACCTTCGAACTAGTCGATCACGAGGATTTCCTGCGCGGCATGCTCGCTACCGGCATGGATTTCAGCACGCATGGCGGCATCTATTTCTGCGACTGGGTCGAAGGATGGAACAAGCCTTTCAAGGGACGCGTCTATCATGTCTATGAGCCTTCAAGTGAACGTGAAACGGGGGTCGTCGAAACCGGCAAGCTACTGGCCGAGGGATTCGAGCAACGCACCGCCGACGAATTATCAAAGCTGCTGGCCCATCCGGACATCCGCGTACGACAGGAAGCGCAGTTTGCCTTGGCCGACAAGGGTCAATCTTCGCTTCCGCTCTTCACGCAGATTGCCCAGCACTCGGACAATCGGCACGCCCGCTTTCATGCCATCTGGGGCATCGGAGAGCTTGGCGAAAAGACGCCCGCCGCGCTCGATGCGCTGTTGCCCTTGCTCAACGATCGCGACAGTGAGGTGCGCGCTCAGGCCGCCAAGACGCTTGGCGAAGACGATTATGCACCGGCCTTCGAAGGTCTGGCCAAGTTGCTTAGCGATCCCGATAGCCGGCCGCGTTTCTTCGCTGCAATCGCGCTGGGACGTTTGAAGCGTCCCGAAGCGACCGCGCCGCTGCTGGAAATGCTGCGCCAGAATGGCGATCGCGATGCGCATCTCCGCCACGCCGGCATCATGGGCCTCGTCGGCTGCTTCGATCATGCCAAGCTGATGGAGGCGGCGCATGATTCTTCGCCTTCGGTCCGCATGGGCGTGCTGCTGACCTTCCGCCGGCTGAAAATGCCGGAGATTGCGATGTTCCTGCACGATTCCGATCCGCACCTGGTTTCGGAAGCGGTGCATGCCATCAACGATGTTCCAATCGACGCGGCCACTTCGCAGCTTGCCGCGATGAAGGACCATTCCAAGCTTTCTGAGCCTGAAGAAATCCGCGTGCTCAACGCCAACTTCCGGCTCGGTGGAGCGCAGGGTGCTAAGGCGATCGCTGATTATGCGGCCAATCCAAAGGGAGTGGATTGGATCCGAATCGAGGCACTCAAAATGCTCAGCGCCTGGGCCCAGCCGGGGGATCGCGATTGGGTGATGAACGACTGGCGACCGCTGCCCAAGCGATCGGTCAATCCCGGACGCGAGGCGGCGGGCGTCGCGGTATCGCAGATCCTCCACCCCAGCGCCGGCGCGCCGGCCGCGCCGGATCGCGTACGCGTGGCGGCATTGAATGTGGTGAGCAAATTGAAGCTGAGCAATGTCGCGTCGCTGAGCGAAATGGTGGCCGATTCCAAATATGCGCCGGAAGTGCGTGCCGGAGCTTTGGAAGCGCTGGCCGATCGCGAAGATCCGAAGCTCGCCGATGCGGTGAAGGTTGCCTTGAAGGACAAGAGTCCAGTTCTGCGCGAGGCGGCAATTCTGGCCCTGGCAAAGCTGCCCGATGGCACGCCGCAGCTTCAAAAAGTCCTCGATACCGGCTCCACGACCGATCAGCAGGCGGCACTGTCGGCGCTCGGAAACAGTAAAGACAAAGCTGCCGACGAGATCATTTCCAAGTCGATGGACAAGCTCCTGGCCGGGCAGTGGAAGCCGGAATTGACCCTCGACCTGTATGAAGGGGCGGCTAAGAAATATGACGATAGCGCCATCCAGGACAAATATAATAAATACAAGGCCCAGGTAGGCACGACCGATCCGATGGCTCGATATCGGATGGCCGAGGTGGGCGGCAACGCCGAGGAAGGCCGCCGCATTTTCCGCGAGCGCGCCGATGCTTCCTGCATCCGCTGCCATACGGTGAACCATGAAGGCGGCATCGTCGGTCCCGACCTCGACGGCATCGGCTCCCGCCAGAATCGCGAGTATCTGCTGGAATCGATTGTCTTCCCCAACGCCAAGATCGCACCTGGCTTCGAAAGCGCCGCGGTGAAATTAAAAGACAACAAAGTCGTCGTTGGTGTCGTGAAATCTGAAACCGGCAGCGAGCTGACGCTGATGGACGCCGACGGAAAGCTGATCCGCATCAACAAAAACGAAATCGCCGCCCGCAAGCGCGGGCCATCGGCGATGCCCGAAGGATTCAATCAGATGCTGAGCCTTCGCGATCTGCGAAATCTCGTGGAATTCCTGGCGAGCCTGAAGCAAGGTGGGCCAGCGCCGATGAAATAAATCGCGAAATCTCTGGAAAGATTTTTCCACCCCATCGCCGCCGCATCGCAGCGTCCCGATCCCTTTAGCCGCCCCTTCTGTGGGGCGCGCCTAGTGGTATGGATCGCGGACGCAGTTTCGGAATGACGAGTAGCGTTGCTTGCTTCTCGATCCCTGCATCGGCGCTCAGCACGCACTCGACGCGCACCGCAAGCGGTTGCGGCTAACTAACCGGCACCAGACGCCGCTGCGCGTCGGCGGCAACGGACAATTGCGCATTATGCGAAATCTACGGTCTGGTCGTTGATGATGTCAGCGTTGATGGAACCGTTGTGGGCCGGCTAGCGGCTGCACTCACGGCAGCACTGATCGCGGCAATCGCCTGCTTGCGATTCATCCACGTCACGAAGCCATCGCTGTAGCCGACATTGATTCCAGCACCGCCGTGATCCGTGAGCGGCTCATAGAGAATGATCCGCAGCGGCGTGCTCGCGTCATTAGTCAGGCCGCGGCCCAAATAGATGTAGGAAAGATAATGAGCGGGATCGGCGCGCATGGAGGCGGCTTGGTCGGCGGCTGTTGCGCCTGGAGCCGAGGTCAGATTGGATGACGGACAAACAAAAATGTCCGGGGTGATATCTTCTGTCGCCAACAAAACATCAAGCGACGGCGGAAATCGCCCATTGTGCTCGTTGGCGTACATCAAAGCTGCAAGCAAGATCTCCCGCATATGAACATTGCATTGGAGGCGCGTGCTACCATCGCGTACCAATGGTTCTAAAGCCGGCACGATGCTGAATAATGAAACCAGCTCAAGAAGTGCAATCGGGATCACAATCCATGTGTGACGACGACGATCTGCGCGCTTGGGGCGAGCCGACCATATCCCTGAAAACACCGCCGTCAGTGTGCAGATAATTGCCGCTAAGAATATCCAAGGCCTTTTGTCGTAATCGGCCCAGAAGACGCCTGCGGCCAGGGGAATGGCCGCAATGATGAAGCCCACCGCCAGCTTCCCGGCGATGTTTCGCGGGGCAGGATCCCGCGAATACTGAAGCAGATTTGAAACCTGCTCGGTCAAGGGCATCTCCTGAAATGGCGACACCCGTTTTACGCCATCGCAGGAAATTTGGTTTCACATACGTTTACTGACGACGACGTGTCCTTCGCGTGCGGTGAGATCTTTGTACAGTTCCACAAGCCGGCGCGTCATGGGAGTTTCCGAGCCGCCAATCGGTCGGCTGTCGATGCTGCGCACAGTCACCAGCTCGCCCATCGTACCGGTGCAGAAGACTTCGTCGGCACGATAAAACTCGGTCAGGCTCAGGTCACGCTCGAAGCAGGGGATCCCATGCTTTCGACAAATCTCCAAGACCGTCGCGCGGGTGATACCTTCCGGGCAGGCAGCACAAGTCGAAGTATGAACTTCCCCTTGATGCACGAGGAACAAATGCGTGGCATTGGTCTCGGCGACGAAGCCGCTAAGATCAAGCATCACCGCATCGTCCGCGCCGGCCTGGTTGGCCTGGATCTTGGCCAGGATGGATTGAATCAGGTTGCAATGATGGATTTTCGGATCCAGACAGTCCGGCGGAAACCGCCGCATGCTGCTGGTGATCAGCGTGATGCCGCCGCGGTCGTACACCGGGGGCTTATGCTCAGCCAGCACGATCAGCGTCGGCCCGGCTTGATTAAGACGGGGGTCCATGCCGGAGGTGATCTTCACGCCGCGCGTGAGCGTTAGCCGAATGTGGACTCCGTCGAACATCGAGTTCGCTTCCAGCGTCCGGCTGATTTCACCGATGATCTGCTCGTGCGACGGAATTTCTTTGAAGGCCAGCGCGAGGGCCGAGCTGCGCAACCGATCGAGATGCTCGACAAGCTTGAAGATGCGGCCGTTGTACAGTCGCAACCCTTCCCACACCGCATCCCCGCCCTGCACGGCTGAATCGAATGGGCTGATGCCTGCCTGATCGCGATGGAGGAGCTTGCCATTGATGTTGACCAGCAGATCGCGATTTTTATCGTTGAATTGCTGAAGCATGAAAGGAACCTTCAAAAGTTCATGAGAAGAGATTCACCACGGAGGCACGGAGACACGGAGGCCTGGTTGTGTTGAAAATGAACGCCGACGCGGAGAACGCCATCAGGTTTGAATTCTTCATATCAAACTTCGCGTCTGTCTTTGCGCCTTTGCGAGTTGGCGGTCGAGTTGATTTATTCCAATCAAAGCGGCCGCAAAGGCAAAAAGTCCCAAAAAGAACGCGAAAGTTCATTCACAAAACCTCAATTCATTTGGCTCTTCTCGCGTCGGCCCACACTTCAGCAGAACCATACCTCCGTGTCTCCGTGCCTCCGTGCCTCCGTGCCTCCGTGGTGAATCCTCTTCTTAATCTACTAAAATGCGATGTCGATGCAGTTCCTGATATAGGCCCTCACATATATCCGTCATTTCTTTAAGGTCCCGCGGCACCGGCTCATTTTTGCTCTTGTAGGGTCGGAAACAGGTGGTCGATTCCACTTCCATGTACCAGTATTTGGCCCAGACGCCATCCGTCTTCCGCAAGCCCGGCTCCCATGAAAGCATCCGCTCGCTGAAAGGCACGCCCAGCATTTCACACAGCGCGCCCAGCACAGCCCGCGGATGATTCTGCACATCCCGAGCATCGATCACCGGCGGCGTTTTCCCCGCCCAGTCACGCACCAGATTAAAAATCTCGATCTGCTGCGGATAGCCCGTATCAAGCAGTGTTGCATCGGGAACATGCTTGATGAATGAGGTGATCATGTCAGCCGGGTCGCGGATCAGGAAGCAGTGAGTGAGGTTTCGCAGCCAGCCGCGATCGATATTCGGCAGCAGATGGTGCGTCATGTGCTTTTGATAAAAGACGGCTTTGTTCTCGGGTACGGGGCCGAGCAGGAAATCGATCGCCTTTTGAATGTCGGTGGGGCCTGCCGCGATCACCTCATCGGCGCCGGGATGCTCCCGGCCGGTGGTTGCAAGATAGTGCGCATATAGCGGCTCATCGCAAACCGTGGTGTCCGGCCGATTCCCCCAGGCTCGCATCATTGCGGTAGAAATATTGCGCGGGCCGGACCACATTGCGATGCGAAGCGC
>JANWHF010000018.1 GCA_025450555.1 Tepidisphaeraceae bacterium
CTTCGTGCCACTCGGCTGTACCAATGTCGATCTGATGCCGCGGCAACCCCACCAGCGCTCCGCTGGGGCAGCGGTGCATGCATTCCAGATTTTCGCACATCACGCAGGATTGCGATTCGATGTCGATATATGGCGCGCCGGCCCCGTTGATTCCCGATGGATCGAGAATGATCGCCTGAACCGGGCAAACGCGAACGCATTCGCTGCATCGGCTGCATGTCTCGAGAAATTGCTGCTCAGGCAGCGCGCCGGGCGGCCGAACCCAATGCTGATCGGCAGGGGCCTGCGGAGATTCCTCAACTTCTTCTGAGGAACTACGAGCGACCGAATTGCTTGCAGGCCGGATCTCCGGCATGCGCGGCTTGGGAGCCGGCGGCTCATCCAGTTTCCCAAGCTCGTTGGCGATCGCCTCCAGCGGCTTCACCGCGCGCGCCAAAGGCTTGAGCAGCTCCGAAAGCCCGCTCCGGAAAAATCGCCTGCGATCGATCGGCTTATCGTCGGCCATGCAGAACTTCTACCCCTTCATTGGAACGATTGTTGGCTGCCGCGGTTCGTTACATCTTTATCGGGGTTGCGTCGCCGCACGCCCGGCCGGCGGCACATTCACTTCGATTCCCTTTTCCACCGCGAAGGAAGCATGCGTCAGTTCATCGGTAAATGTGACCTTCAAAGTCAGGTAGCGGTGAACGGGAATCTTCTGCCACGGGCAGGTCAGCTCGTAGGAAGCCTCCAGCAGCAACGAATGCCACATGCTCTTGTTGGCCGGCGTGGGAAATTCCCATCGGCCGATACGGTTGTCGCCTTGAAGCGCCAGATCAAATGCCTCGACGACAAACGAACCGGCCGCCTGGATGACGGTTCCATTTTCATCCATGGGGCTGACGTAGGCTTTGATCCCCTCGTCACCAGGCTTGTTGGGATCCAGATCCGCGCCGCCGGTCAGGCGGGCGAATTTGATCCCGTATGCTACGTAAAGTTTTTTCAGCTCGTCAGGAGGAAGCGTTGGGATCGTGGGCCGCGACGACTGCAACCCCTGAATCATGTTCTGGCTGGCCGCGTTCTTCAGCGTCAGCGAATTCACCTGATCCTGAAGCGATTGAACCTGCTTGCGCAGTTGGATGTTGGACTGGTTGGGCGAGCCGCAGCCCGCTAACGCACCGGTCAAGATTAGGAGAAGGACAGAGGGTGAACGACGCCTTGGCGCTCGAGGAGCGAGTGTTTTGACATTCGATGGTTCCAGCTCGCTGGTCATGCAATACCGCTTGAAGTGCAGAGCACATTCGCCAGCCTAGTTTAGCCGCGACGCGACAGTGGAGCGCTTTCTGCGAGCTTCGGAAAAGCGCTCCGCTACCGCGTCGCGGCTAAACGTGGCTACTCACACGACTCGTCTATTCGTGCCCTTTCGCGCCATGCACCATTCTATGTAGCGCTATTTATCATCATCGCTGTCAATCGGTCGCGCTCGAACCGGCACTTCCGGCGCGCGATCCAGCACGCGATCCGCGCAACCATATTCCACCGACTCCTCGGCGAACAGCCACTTGTTTCGATCGAAATCGCGGTGGATCGTCTCGGCCGGCTTACCCGTGTACTCGGCCATCAGCTTATAGAGCCGATCGCGCAGACGAAGCATGTGGGCCGCTTCGATGCCCAGATCGGTCGCCGGGCCTTGCAGAACTCCGCCGATCAGAGGCTGGTGCAGCATCACCTGCGAATTGGGCAGCACGCTTCGCTTGCCCTTGGATCCTGCAGCGAGCAGACACGCGCCCATGCTGGCGGCCATGCCGATGCAGGTCGTCGCGACATCGCAGCGCAGGAACTTCATCGTGTCGATGATGCCCAAACCTGCCGAGACGCTTCCGCCCGGCGAGTTGATGTAAAACTGAATGTCGCTTTTGGGATCATCGTTGGAGAGAAACAGCATCTGCGCGATGATCGTGTTTGACGACTCATCGGTGACCGGCCCGGTCAGCATGATGATGCGGTCCTTGAGCAGGCGGGAATAAATGTCATAAGCCCGCTCGCCGCGGCCTGACTTTTCGATCACGATCGGAACGAGTTGGTCGAGCGCCATGATGGTTTTCTTTCGGTAATCGCTTCGAAAGCGGAAAATCTAAAAGCAGCGCGCTTACTTAGGCTTATTCGCGTCGGCCGCCTGCTCGGCGATCTGCGCCGCCGACTCTTCGCCGATCACTTCATCGCAGATGCCGTAGGCCACCGCCTGCTGGGCATCGAAGAAGCGGTCGCGCTCGCTGTCTTCCTTGACCCGCTCGAACGTCTGGCCGCAGCATTTGGCCATGACGCTGATCAGGTTGTTCTTGGTTTTGAGGATTTCCTCGGCCTGGATCTGGATGTCGGCCGTCTGTCCATACACGCCGCCGAACGGCTGGTGAATCATCACCTTGGCGTTGGGCAGGATGAAGCGCTTGCTCTTCTTGCCGGCCATGAAGACCACCGCGCCGCCGCTCTCGGCCCGGCCGATGCAGTAGGTGGCGATGTCACACGTGATGAAACGCATGATGTCATAGATGGCCAGCGTGTCATCCACGACGCCGCCGGGGCTGTTGATGTAGAGGTTGATGTCCTGGTCGCGCTTCACGCTTTGCAGGTAAAGCATCTGCATGATGCAGCGCGAGGCGCTGACGTGATTGATTTCGCCGACGAGGAAGACGACCCGGTTTTCGAGCAGCATTTCCTCGAGGGTCATCTCGCGATAGCGGTTGTAGCCGGGCCCGCTGGGGCCGGGCATGGCAACGGGCATCGCCACGGGGCCTGCGGGTGGCTTGGCACTGAATCCGCCGCTGCCCCAATAGAGGCTCGGGCCATTCGACTGCGATGCCGACGGCTGCGCGCCATACTCCATTGTGCGGGCGAGGAGGCGTGGATCGACGCCCTTAAAGTCCATTTTCATGTATCTCCTGTTGTGCGGGCGCCGATGGTATGCGCGGGATTACAGAGCGTCAAACGACGCTGAAGCGGCACGATGCATGCAATCGGAATCGCTTTTTAGTTCAGCACTTCTGATGCACTTTAAGCGCCAAGACCGCCAAGGAGGCCAAGAACGCCAAGAAGAGAATTCAAAAATGATTTTCTTGGCGTTCTTGGCACCCTTGGCGTCCTTGGCGCAAAAGATCGGCTTCCCTCGCATCGGCACGCACTTCAGCAAAACTTGGCCTCCGTGTCTCCGTGCCTCCGTGGTGACTCGACTCACTTCACGCTCAAGCCGCCATCGACGAACAGCGTCTGTCCGGTAATGTATTGCCCCGCGTCGCTGCACAGCAGAACCGCCGCGCCCCCGCAATCCTCCGGCCGGCCGATCCATCCCAGCGGCACATAATCTTTCCCCTTCTGCTCCATCTCGGCTTTGCTCTTCCAGTCAAAGCGGTTTCGCCAAGTGTCGAAGTAGCCCGGACAGATCAGGTTTACTGTAATGCGGTCCGGTGCAAGATCGCGTGCCAGCGCGCGGGTCATCGTGTGCAGCGCCGACTTGGTCAGGCTGTAACCGAGCATCTTCGGATTCCCCTTGATCTGCTGGATCGAGCCGATGTTGAGAATGCGTCCCCACTTTTGTGGCTTAAAATGCTTCACCGCCTGCTGGCACAACAGGATCGGCACCACGATATTCGCCCGATACTGCGCTTCGATTTCCTCAGCGCTCTGCTCCGTCCAATGCACCGTCGATTGAATCGCTGCATTGTTCACCAGGATATCCAGCCGGCCGAGCTGCGCGACGGTCGCGTCGACCATCTCCTTCGCTGATGTAATTTGTGTGATATCTCCGCGGATTGCGATGGCTTTCCCACCCTGGGCCTCGATGCGCGCCGCCTCCTGCCGCGCCACATCCAGATCGACATCCGCCAATGCCACCGCGCAGCCGACGGAGGCCAAAGCCCGCGCAATCCCCAGCCCGATGCCGCGGCCCGAGCCGGTGATCAACGCGGTCTTGCCATCTAATCTAAAATTAGGCTGGTCTTGCATGACTGCATTTTTGCGAATGTTGGCTGAAGAAAGCAAACAGCACGGGTCCATATGTAATCAAACCGTGATTCACTGAGGATCTGCGATGAATAGGCAAGAGTTAGCAGAGGTTCTGAGGGCGGAGCGTATTCAGAAAGACGCGTACGATCTGGAGGGTGGCCACCTGCCCGAGACTTATACACTCGGCGGTGCCAACGGCGCATGGTTCGTCTACTACAGTGAGCGAGGATCGGAATCAGGCAGAAAAGATTTCAGCATCGAGTCCGAGGCGTGTGAATACTTCCTGAAGCTCATTCGAAGCGACCCGACAACGCGAATGTAGACGAACCCCTCTTGGCGATCCTCGGCAGAAAAGGCCCTTCCGAAAGAATCACCCCGGATAGGTGATGAACGTATTAGCCGTCAGTCGCCCTTTCCGCGGATCGGGACTGAAATTGGCGGTCGGGTTGAGGTTCTGGGAATGGAACACCCGGCTGCGATAAATCAGCACGCGGTTGAATTTGGAATCGAGGGCGGCGGTGCGCTCGAAGTGGCGATCGTCGCCGAGCGTAACGGGAGGCGGCAGGCCCGCCTTTAACTGGGCCTCGGCATCGGCGCTGATCATCTCTTTCACTTGCCGAAGTTGCTGATCGTCCACCGATTCATATCCCGTGGCGCGATGGCGGAAGAAAGCGGTGCCGCCGTGCGACTCATCACACAAATAATGCAACACTGCAAGTTGCAGCGGATTGGTGGTATCCGTATGCGGCCGGCGCTGCTGGGCGTTCATTCGGGTCGGGGGCAGTGTCACAATTCCAAAAAAGCTCTGCGCTCGCGCGGGGGCCTGGATGTTGAAGCCAAAGGTTTCATGCACCAGCGGCGCAACCGTGCGCATCATCGCGGCGGCATATTCGTTTGGAGCGGCGGCATTGAGCCCTGGGTAGTTGCTCTGCGCGGGCACAAAGCGCAGGCGCTCGACCGCGAGCCGAACGACCGATTCCGGATCGCGGAGGATTCCGTCAACGACGATGACCGGCTGCTGCTCGCGCCCGATGCGCTCGACTTTCACAACTGGTTTCTCGTTGGGCGCCAGATCGTAACTCATGGCGGCAAGTGTATCGGGTGAAATTAAAAGATGCATCAGGAAGGAGAAATGGAAACGAATCGAGTTAGACCCGCCCAGACTTCTTGGAGATTCCGAATTACATGGAGGTTGCATCCTTGCTGCCGGTAGCCGTGGACACTCGCTTGCGCCTTCGCGAACGGACCAGCGATCGGATTCAGCGCGACCGGCCGCGAAGGCGCAAGCGACGTGGGCGGCGTGTACGGCGAAGTTGCGGCAAACGGTTTTCGATCACATCGTGGCGCGACAGGTAAAGCTTTCGCGTCGCCAGCGCGCTCTGTAGACTAAAATTTATGACGATTGCCGAAGCGATGGCAATGGGTTCGAGTCACCTGCAGGCCGGGCGGCTCGACCAGGCCGAAGAGATCTTTCGCGCGATCCTTGCCAAGCAGGCTGACAATCCATATGCGCTCAATTATCTGGGCGTGATCCTGGCCAAGCGTGGGCAGGAGTCTGAGGCGGCAAGCCTGATGCGCCGGTCGGTGTCCGGCAATCCGCCGGTCGCGCATTTTTATACGAATCTGGCGGGCGTGCTGCTGTCGATCCGCGATATGGCAGGCGCTGAAACGGCCGCTCGCGCGGGACTTGCGCTGGAGCCGAACATGGCGCAGGGGCGGCTGGACCTGGGCAATGCGCTCTGGGCGCAGGGGAAGCTGGAAGAGGCGGTATCGGAATTTCGCAAAGGCGTCGAGTCCGATCCGCGGCGATGGGACATTTACGGGGCACTGGGATTGTGTCTTGGAGAATTGGGGCGGATCGATGAATCACTGGATGCTCTGCAAAAAGTGGTCGAGCTGGAGCCGAGACGAGCGACAAATCTGGCGACCCTCGGGAATGCGCAATTGAGCGCTGGCCGGGTCGAGCAGGCAATCGAAAACTGCCGCAAGGCGGTTGAATTGGTGCCCAACGAACCGGGCGCTCATTACAACCTGGCGATCGCGCTGCTGACGGCCGGCAACTGGACTGCCGGCTGGGAAGAATACGAATGGCGGCTCC
>JANWHF010000019.1 GCA_025450555.1 Tepidisphaeraceae bacterium
ACCGTCGTCACCAACTTGAAAGAGCTCGGTTTTGAGGGCGACATGCCCGAAGACACCGTCCGCGAGCGTACGCAAATGTACGCGCGGAAATTCCTTTTCCGTTTGCTGGGGAAGGACAAAGAAACCACTCAACCGGCGGACAGCAAGTAGTCGCTTCACAAGAAGAAGATTTCACCACGGAGGCACGGAGACACGGAGGCCGGGTTTTGCTGAAATGTGGGCCGACGCGAGGGAAGCAGTTTGATTTGTGTTTTGTCAGTCGTCACCACACGTCTTTAAGCGCCAAGAACGCCAAGGAAGCAAAGGACGCCAAGAAGACAAAATAAAAAAAGTTTTTCTTGGCGTTCTTGGCGCAAATCAGGATTCAAGAGCAAAATTGATCAGCTTCCCTCGCATCGGCCCATCCCTTCAGCAGAACCGTGCCTCCGTGCCTCCGTGGTGAATCTGCTTTTTTCACGCGATGCCGCGTTCGCGAAGTTCGCGGAGGACGGCTTGCGTGACTTGCAGCACTTTATCCGCCTGCGGGCGATTGGCGCGCGACGGGCATCCTTCTTCCGGTGCATCGACGACGCCAAAATCGGACATGATGCATTGCAGAACGCGCTGCAGCGCGGCTCGATCGACTTGCTGCGATTCGCTCAGCGGCTGACGCCCTTTGCCGAAGTTGAAGCCGCGTAGATCCACCGCGGCGCGGAAGCCTTCAGGGAAGTCGGCCGAAAGAATCATCGCGTCGAATAATTCGATCAGGCGCAACTGAAGTTTCACCGCTTCGTCGAGCGAGCCGGTGGTCGTCAGATCAAAAATCTGGCGGGTGAGTTCGGGGACGATACCGCTGGTGGCATGGGTGCCGCCATCCGCGCCGACGACGAGCATGGGAACGAGCGCGGCTTCCCAACCGGTCAGAAAGATGAAATCGGGACGCAGCGGGCGCACGGCGCTGATCATTCGGCACATAAAGGTCACGTCGCCGCTGGAATCCTTGATGCCGACCACGCGCTCGAATTCCGCTAGCCGACGGATCGTCGGCACGTCGATCGGGCTGGCGAAGCTCGGGATGTTGTAGAGCGTCACATCGATCGGCGAATGCTGCGCGATCTCGCGGAAATACGCATAGACGCTTTCGGAGCCCAGCCGGAAATAAAATGGCGACACGATCGCCACCGCGCGAGCGCCCATCTCCTGATAAGCCTCGCAAGCGGCCAATGTCTCGCGCACGTTGGCCTCGGCAGCGCCCGCCAACACCGGCACCCGACCTGCCGTCTGATCGCAGACGATTTTGACGATTCGCCGGCGCTCTTCGACGGTGAAGCGGATGAATTCCCCGGTCGATCCGTTAGGATACAGACCATGCACGCCGCGCTCGATAAGCCAATCGACGTAGCGGCGCAGCTCCGCCTCATTGATCTGCCCGCGCCCATCCAGCGGCACAAGATTAGGCGTGAAGATGCCGCGAAGTTTGGGGTTCATGTGAGGGGGGAGATTATACACGCTTAGTCAGTTTTTGACCTCTCAGCGCCCCATGGAGCGGATCGTTGCTCCGTTCGCCGTGATATATTCGGGCGTCGCTTGCGGCTTCGCGCGTGGGAGCGCCCGCGCGAAGCCGCAAGCGACACGCGAGTGCATCACGGCGATGGGAGGCGAGATTGCTGACTCGAGCCGTCTTAGGCCAAGTGGATGGGAATGGATATAATCAAAACGTGATGATCGGCGTCCGCGTCGCAGATGAGGAATGATTTCGTGGATGAGAATCTGGATCCACCTCGCCCAGTCTTGCCGCCAACGCTGCCATATGCGACTCCACCGCGACGGCCGCCACCGAATAACGCCTTTGGCGACATCGCGTGGTTTGTTTGCGCAATTGGATTCGGCGTCTTCGGTATATTCGCAGTATGTCTCGGGTGGATTGGCCTAATGGATATGATCCTGCACGACAATGCACCGACCGACGGGCAAAGCCTCGAAAGCGTCGTGCTCATTCTATTAATCGGCACTTTTAGCACGTTCATGTCCATCCGCTGGTTTCGCGCGCGACGCAAGCAATTGCGACCATAAACCGCCACTCATTTATTGCCGCTGAAATGAAATTATGAGCAATGAACTGCTCAATCGTATTACGATCGAACCCGACAAATGCGGCGGGAAGCCGTGCATCCGGGGACGTCGCATCCGCGTCAGCGATATCCTGGATTTGCTGGCGGCGGGAGCATCTTATGAAGAGATCCTGCAGGATTATGCCTTCCTCGAGAGGGAGGACATCCTGGCAGCGATCAGGTATGCCCGTGAAACTCATCACGCCGACCTATAACCCTGATGGAACTGAGGTGACTCACAAAATCGGCGGCAGTTGCCTCATTCCCTCCAGGTAATCCGGGGCAGGGTGGGGGGGTTTGCCAGCTCGCGATCATTCGTCCACCGGTTTTTCAATCCCGACCCCCTCCCAGCCCTCCCCCGGAGTACCCTGGGGACGGAGAAATAAGCTTCCTCCGATTGTGTCATTCATCCGTGGAAATGCTGGTCGACCGCGCCCCCCGCGCCCTTTGCAATCCCGGCGCGCTTGCTGTAATCATTAATGATGCAGCACGATGAAGTGGTTCCGGTTCTGGATTTCGGGTCGCAGTACACGCAACTCATCGCCCGGCGGGTACGCGAAAAAGGGGTCTTCAGCGAACTGGTTCGCCCAGATATTTCCGCGGACGAGCTGCGCAAGCTCAAAGCCAAGGGGCTGATTCTCAGCGGCGGGCCGAGCAGCGTTTATGAGCCGGGCGCTCCGAAGTGTGATCCGAAGATTTTCGACCTGGGCATTCCGATCCTGGGCATTTGCTACGGCATGCAGCTTGGCGCGCAGGTGCTGG
Organism: Tepidisphaeraceae bacterium; assembly: GCA_025450555.1. Classification (GTDB taxonomy): domain Bacteria; phylum Planctomycetota; class Phycisphaerae; order Tepidisphaerales; family Tepidisphaeraceae; genus JANWHF01. The sequence goes on from JANWHF010000019.1 coordinate 2,853, forward strand.
GCGGGCAGGTGAAGCCTGCCAAGGCGCGCGAATATGGCCGGGCCAAACTGAGCGTGACCAGCGATGATCCGCTCGTGCATGGCCTGCCCAAGGACACCAGCGTCTGGATGAGCCACGGCGACCAGGTTCACGAGCTGCCCAGGGATTTTATTGCACTGGCGACGACGCCCACCTGCCCCTTTGCCGCGGCAAGGCATCGCAGCCGGCCGTTTTATGGGGTGCAATTTCACCCGGAAGTGACGCACACGCCGCGCGGCGAGCAGATCTTCCAGAACTTCCTTTACGACATCTGCAAATGTGCCGGCAACTGGACGATGGACAATTTCATCGAGCAGACGGTCAAGCGCGTTCGCCAGCAGGTGGGAAATGGGAAGGTCATCTGCGGACTATCCGGCGGCGTCGATTCATCGGTCGTCGCGGCGCTGCTGCACAAAGCCATCGGCGATCAGCTCATCTGCATTTTCGTCGATAATGGTTTGCTGCGGAAAAACGAGCGCGAGCTGGTGGAAAGCACCTTCCGCGATCATTTCCACATCGACCTTCGCGTGAGCGATGCCAGCCAGCAGTTCCTCAAGGAACTGGCCGGCGTGATAGACCCGCAGCAGAAGCGAAAAATCATCGGCAAGGAATTCATCGAAGCATTCAAACGCGAAGCCCAGAACATTTCCGGCGCGAAGTTCCTCGCCCAGGGCACGCTCTATCCCGATGTGATCGAATCGGGGCATGGCTACGCGGGAACAGCCGCCAACATCAAGCTGCACCACAACGTCGGCGGGCTTCCCGAGCAGCTTGGCTTCGAGCTGGTCGAGCCGTTGCGGGAATTGTTCAAGGATGAGGTACGGCGCGTCGGGCAGACGCTTGGGTTGCCGGAGAATCTGGTCTGGCGGCATCCCTTCCCGGGGCCGGGCCTGGCGGTGCGCGTAATCGGCGAAATTACGCCGCAGCGGCTGAGCGTTTTGCGGGATGCCGATGAGATCGTGCTGGAGGAACTGATTGCCGCCGATCTTTATCGAAAGACCGCGCAGGTCTTTGCCGTGCTGCTTCCCATTGGCACCGTCGGCGTGATGGGCGATGCGCGAAGCTACGATTCGGTCATCGCGATCCGGGCGGTCGAGAGCCAGGATTTCATGACCGCCGACTGGGCGCGCATTCCCTACGACGTGCTGGCGGCGATGAGCAACCGCATCATCAACGAAGTGCGCGGCGTCAACCGCGTCGTCTACGACATCTCCAGCAAACCGCCGGCAACCATCGAATGGGAGTAGCCGCTTCGAAACTTGCCGCTTTGATTCAGGGCGCCACAGAGGTATTCTTTGCAGGCATGGCCGAAGAAGGAGGGACGCGTAGGAGTGCAATCCTTCTGGATGCAGTCGATCCAGAAAGCGGTGGGCTTTGCAAAATACAGGTTAGCTACGACCGCATGAACACGGTGGCTCGACGCTCAATGGGACAGGCGAAAGAGTGCGCATACATTCTGCCCGCGATCCTTCAAAGACCGACAGCTATTTTTCAGGGACTGAAATCCGAGGGTGACGAGGACCGCAGGGGAGTCGGCTGGCGATGCTATTGCGGAATTCCGCAAGTAGCCTATCGAACAGATGGATCAGAACGCTCCGTTTGGCCGGATCAGGTGTTTCTCGTATTCGTCAATGAGGAGAACATTGCGTATAATTGGCGATGGGAAAGGGCTGACCAGGATGATCCAAGGTTGCCGGTCGATTACCTGGAGAGTTTAAGCAGAGGCTTATATGACGGCAATGTCCAACTCTGATTTTGCGGCCCACGTCCTGAAGTTGGCCGACGAGGCGCCGGCATTTCAGCCGTCGGCAACATATGACAGCGACGGCGACTGCATCGAGTTTCTCATAAAACCCGATCCGTTTTACGCTGAGCGGGTGGACGATCTTGTCACTGTCTACTTCGGCCAGGAATCAAAGGAAATCGTTGGTTCTCTGATCAAAGGGGTTCGGGGGCTGCTTGAAAAGTACCCTGGCCTAAAAATCGAAATCGAGGACGGGCGGTTACGCCTCGTTCACCTATTTCGGGCCAGTTTCTGGAACAAACAGGATCCGCAGCAGATCGAAACACGGACCTATCGCAAATTGATTCAGGTCGCCGAGGAATCGAATGTCGAGGCGGAACTCGCGTTGGCATGAATTGGCTGAATCGTTCTCTATCATCCTGTCGCCTCAAAACTCATTGTCACGCCAGCATCATCGCCGGCTCTTCCAGCAGGCCTTTGAGCGTGCGGAGAAAATCGGCGGCGGTGGCGCCATCGACGGCTCGGTGATCGGCTGAAAGCGTCATGCTCATCATCGTGCGGGCGACGATCTGCTCGCCGCGGACGACCGGGCGCTTCTCGGCAGCAGAAATAGCCAGGATCGCGACTTCAGGGGGATTAATGATCGCGCTGAATTCACGGACGCCAAACGCCCCGAGATTGCTGATGGTGAACGTCGCCCCGCGCATTTCATCCTGCTTGAGCTTCTGGGCGCGGGCACGGGTGACGAGGTCTTCGCCGCGCGTGCGGATTTCCTTCAGGCCCATCTGATCGACGCTGCGCAGCACGGGGACGATCAGCCCATCGGGAATCGCGCCCGCGATGCCGAGGTTCACGTCGCCGAAGCGGGTGATCGAGTCGCCCATGAAATGGGCATTGACGGCCGGGTGCTGCAAGAGCGCCGCGGCGGCAGCCCTATAAATAAAGTCGCTGATCGACAGCTTGATCTGCTGGCTCTCGAGCTGCTTGTTCATTCGGCCGCGCAGAGCGGTGATCTCTTCCAGATCGACATCGCCCGTGACATAAAAATGCGGGACCGTCTGCTTGGATTTCTGCAGGCCCGCGGCGATTGCCGCGCGCATTTTGCTCAGCGGGATGGAACTGCTCTGCCCGCGGCCAACGCGAGCGGGCAATTGCACTTGCGGCTTGGTCTGCGGACGCTGGGCAAAAGACGTCACATCTTTCTTCACGATCCGCCCGCCCGGGCCGGTGCCCTGAACCTGACCGAGATCGATCGACTCAGCGGCAGCGACGCGTCGAGCCACGGGCGATGCGAAGACGCGCTCGCCATGGCCATTTCCTCCGCGCGCGGGCGGTGGTTCTGCAACGGCGGTGGCCGAAGATGAACCCGCGCCATGACCGACGCTGGCTGATTCCTTCATCTCGGCAGTGTTAATCGCGGGCGGTGCAGGCGCCTCTCTGGGTGCTGGCGTCTTGCTGGCCTGCTGAGGCTGCGCTGCGGGCTTCGCGGCAGCGCCGCTTGCATATCTTTTCTTCAAATCCGCGGCATTTTCCGAGCCGGTCGCGAGCACCGCGATCGGCACGCCCACCGCCACCTTTTGCCCTTCACTGGCCAGCAGCGCGGCAACCGTGCCCGATTCCTGGCTTTCGGTTTCCATCGTGGCTTTGTCGGTCTCGATCTCGGCGATGGTCTGGCCGGCCTTGACCTTGTCGCCTTCCTTGATGAGCCACTTCACGACCGTCCCTTCGGTCATCGTGTCGCTCTGCTGAGGCATGCTGATTTCCGCGGGCATCGTGCTGCTCCTTCCCGCCCCGGAATTCCGGAGCCCTCATCCCTTATCGATAACAAACTTCCTTCACCGCCGACACAATCTTGTCCACGCTCGGCATCATCGCTTCTTCAAGATGATGATTGTACGGAACGGGGATTTCGTCGCTGTGGACGTACTTGATTGGAGCATCCAGATAATCGAAGGCCGGCTCCTGAAGCTTGAACAGAATCCCCGAGCCCATGCCGCAATAGCCCCAATCCTCATCCACGATGACGCAGCGATTGGTCTTCTTGATCGATTCCAGCAGCGTCTGCGTATCGAGGGGCCGCAGCGTGCGGAGATTGATCAGCTCCACATCGATGTTTTCATTTTCAGTCAGCGCCTTCACCGCCGGGCGAACCACGCGATCGAGCGGCCGGCCATAGCTGATGAGCGTCACGTCGGCACCCTGCCGCTCGACATCGGCCACGCCCAGCGGCAACGTGAATTCGCCTTCCGGCACATCGCCCTTGTCGTTCAGCATCTTCTCGTTTTCCAGGAAGATCACCGGATCGTCGCAGCGGATGGAGCTCTTGAGCAGCCCCTTCGCGTCAGCCGAATTGGAAGGCGTGACCACGATCAGGCCCGGGATGCGCGCATAAATTGATTCGGTGCGATGGCTGTGGGTTGCGCCAAGCTGGTGGGCGATGCCATTTCCGCCGCGGAAGGTGATGGGAATCTTCACCTGCCCGCCCGACATATAGCGCACATTCGCGGCGTTGTTCACGATCTGATCGAGACACACGAGTGTGAATGACCAGCTCATGAACTCGATAATCGGCCGCAGCCCCACCATCGCCGCGCCAACGCCCAGCCCTGAAAAGCCCGACTCGCTGATGGGCGTATCGATCACGCGGTCAGGACCGAAGCGCTCGAGCATGCCCTCCGACACCTTGTAAGCGCCGTTGTACTCGGCCACTTCCTCGCCCATGAGAAACACATTCTCATCGCGCTCCATCTCCTCGGTCATCGCGGATCGAAGCGCTTCTCGTAGTTGCATCACAGCCATGGTTCTTCCATCTAAAGCAAAAGCGGCGGTATCAAGGTCATTCACCACCGCATCAAGAGCAGGCCGACGCCAAGCTTGATTGCCATTTTTGAAAATCGCTAAATCACAGCCTCGGGTGTTTCTAATGAACTGATCTGGTTGATCCGGAGGTAAAGCGAGTTTTCACCGGGTCGCAACACCACAATCACATTTCGTCCAACCGCAACCTGATGAGACCCCGTCACCTCATAGCGCTCACCACTGTTCATGACGATGAAAAATGGTTGAAACGGCCTGAGATCCAAGACCCGGTGAAGCTCAGTGATGATGCTGATTTCTTCAGACATTAGTTATGTCCCACTAACCCAACCAACTCGCGAGCTTCGCGGCACAAAGGGCTTTGCCTTCCAAAGTGACAGCAATTCGTCATTGAAATTCAGTTGTTCGCTCATGGATCGATTTACTTCGGCTGGTACGGATAGGTCTCGGCCAGCACGTCGTTGAAGCGATCTTCCAACGCCGGGTTCGGATCGGCTTCCGCCTGGTGGATGGCCGCCTCGACTTCTTCGTTGACCTTGGCTTCCATCGCCTCGATCTGCTGCGCGGAAATAATCCCGGCCTGCATCAGGCGATTGGAATAGAGCAGGATCGGATCGTGCTTCTTGGCTTCCTCGACCTCCGGGCTCCATTTGCCATCGGACATCTTTCGATATTTCATCGGATCGGACATCGAGTGGCCGCGGAAGCGGTAGGTGTTGGCGACGATGTAACTCGGCCCGCCGCCCGAGCGGGCGCGATCGACGGCTTTGCCGAATTCGGTAATCACCGTGTCCACATCATTCCCGTCGATGTTCCAGTGCGGCATCGCGTATCCGCAGGCGCGCTCGGCCAAGTCCTTTTCAGCGCTCGACCGCTCGACCTGCGTGCCCATCGCCACGCCGTTGTTCTCGACGACGTAGATGCATGGAACCTTGTAGAGACTCGCCAGGTTCAGCGCTTCGTTGAAGGTGCCCTGGTTGATCGCGCCATCGCCCATGAAGCAGAAGGTGACGCCGCCGGTCTTTCGGTATTTCTGCGCGAAAGCGGTTCCGAGCCCAAGTGGAATCTGCGCGCCGACGATGCCATGGCCGCCGAGGTTGCCGGCCGACACCTCGAACAGGTGCATCGAGCCGCCCTTGCCCTTCGAGCAGCCGGTCGCCCGGCCAAACAGCTCGGCCATCGCCGTGTGCGGGTTCATGCCCAGCGCCAGGCTATGTCCATGGCAACGATAGCCATTAATCAGATAATCGCGTGACTTGTCGAACAGGGCCGCGCATCCAACCGCGATGGCTTCCTGCCCGCTATAGAGATGGCAAAAGCCCCCGATTTTCATTTCCCGGGTGCCATCGGGAAGGGTTCGGGGGCTTGTGTATTCGTAAAAGGTGCGTTCTTCGAATCGCCGAATCAGGAGCATCGTCCGAAGGCGGGCAATCGCCGCCTCCCGCTCCGCCGGCGAAGAATGGCCATTGGAGCCGGATACCGCGCTCGAAGCGGCTTTCTTTACCGCGCTTCGCTTCTCGATTTCATCCGCTACCGTCATGACATCTGCTCCCGTTTGCCCCGGCAGTCGGGGGAGAGGCGACTTCTGGGAAAATCCAATTTTCCCTTGCCTCAACAGCACTTGCAACCCTCGCGCCCAACGTAGCACAGGCTTCTAGCCTGTGATCTTTTCTCACAGCCCGTAAGGCTGTGCTACGGCTTCCTTTTCAACCATCGACCCGCCCGGCCTGGGCGCATAGGTTGACAGGCCATCTATTCTACATCGCCGGGCGGAAAATGTCCGTCCCCCGAAGGTCAGGAACGACAAATTCCGCTTGCGTCCCATAACACCACTTGCGGCTTTGCCAGACAAAGCACTTTCGTTGGCAAAGCCGCAAGCGTTTTCAACATTAGATGCGTAGCACAGGCTTCCCAGCCTGTGATTTCATTCACAGCCTGGAAGGCTGTGCTACGAGCATGCATATGCATATGCGACTGCAGCTTAAAGTTACTTCAGGTTGTCCTTCTTGGCCATCGCGTTCATCAAATCCACCACGCGATTCGAATAGCCCCATTCGTTGTCGTACCACGACACGACCTTGAAGAAATTGGCGTTCAATTCGATGCCGGCCCCGGCGTCAAAAATGCTCGAGCGGGAATCATGAATGAAGTCGCTGGAGACCACTTCTTCATCGGTATAGCCCAGAATGCCCTTCAGCTCGCCCTCGGCCGCTTCCTTCATCGCCGCGCAGATCTCCTTATAGCTGGTGGACTTGGCGGTCTTGAAGGTCAAATCGACGGCCGACACATCCGCCACCGGCACGCGAAAAGCCATGCCCGTCAACTTTCCCTTCAACTCCGGCAGCACCAGCGCCACGGCCTTGGCCGCTCCGGTCGCTGAGGGAATGATGTTCTGATAAGCGCCGCGCCCGCCGCGCCAGTCTTTCTTACTGGGGCCGTCAACGGTCGGCTGAGTCGCCGTTGCCGCGTGCACCGTGGTCATCAGCCCCTCGGCCAGGCCGAAACGATCGTTGATCACCTTGGCGATGGGAGCCAGGCAATTGGTCGTGCAGCTCGCGTTGGAAACGATCTTATCTTTCGATGGATCGAACTTGTTGTGGTTCACGCCCATCAGCAGCGTCGGAACTTTTTCAGGATCCTTGGTCGGAGCCGAAAGCACCACGCGCTTGGCGCCAGCCTTGAGGTGCCTTTCAGCGCCTGCGAAATCGGTGAACAAGCCGGTCGATTCCACCACATAATCCGCATTGTGCTTGCCCCAAGGCAGCTCTTCGGGATTTCGGATCGAAAAACAAGGCACGAATCGGCCATTGACTTCGATGCCATCCTCGCGGGCCTTGACGCTGCCCTTGAACAGGCCATGCGTGGAATCATGCTTGAGGAGGTAAGCGAGGTTATCGGGAGGAACCAGGTCATTGATGCCGACAAATTCCAGATTGCTGTTTTCCAGCCCGGCCCGGAAGACCAGCCGACCGATTCGACCAAAGCCATTAATTCCAACCTTCAAAGCCATCGCCACTGCTCCATTGATAAAATGTAGTTGGCGGAGCCAATGCTCCGCCTGAGTCTGCTTGCCCAAATTCTAGGTTTGCGGGCAGAGTTCCGCACGATAGAGGCCTTAGAAAAGCGTGTCAAGCGAAGCATATTGCATCCGCGAGAATGCGGAAGCGACACGGAAGCGTAAGGATGCTGGTGCTGACTAACGCGCCCCCGCGGGGCGAGCGCCCGACAGCTCGCGCCCCACTTGTTCACGCCGGGGCAGAGGGTACTCCCGCCGCCCCGGATCCCGGAGCGCGTCTTGCGGAGCGCTCACGGAATCCGGGGCGGCGCTTCGCTCTGCCCACGGCGTGGATAGGAAGCACCCTGACGCTCGGACATGCAACCGCGAACCGCGCATTTCGCATCCCGTGACTGCTCCCACGAAATCAGGGGACGTTCGCCCAACGGGCGCAGAACGGATAGCGCCCCTCCCGTTCACGCCGGGGCAGAGGGTACTCCCGCCGCCCCGGATCTCAGACCGCGCTCGTTCTCAAATCACCCATCCCCTTTGCGCCTTGCGAATTGCCCCTCCAGCGTCCCGTCGCGAAAAGACCACGTCCACGCGCCCTCGCCCTGACCATAAAGAATGTAATCAAACGCTCTCTTTTGATGCGATTGCTCCACGACCCGCTTATACGTTCCTCCAGCCGCCCAGACGCTGCCCGGCATGCTTCGCTTCACCGCGCGGGATGAAAGCCGCTTCGCATCGCCGATGATCGCTTTCACATCCTCCAATGAGATAGGTAATTCCACGAGCAAATGCGCGTGAACCTTCGTGACCGCGATCGCGAGCGTGCGGCAACCTTCGGTCTGAAGATGTCGGACGATTTCGCGTCCGATGACCGCGCGTTCGCCGCGACCGATGTGGGTTTCGCCCGCGCTGCGATCCTTGTGGTACTCATGTAATCCAGCGTGTTCTCCGTGCGGCGGCCGATTGCGGTAATCGCCCGAGGAATGAATGCGATGCTTGCGATTGCGAAACCCGCGCTGGTCTCCGGGTAGCCAGGTGCCGCGCGTATTGATGATGACGTGGCGCCAAACCCGCGGGGATTGGGACATGGGTGGGATGGTGTGACGTGGGTGTCGCGAATGCAAGAAGTGGCGCTCCGGGATCCGGGGCGGCGCGAATACGCTCTGCCCCGGCGTGAACGCGTCAGGCGCCGTAAGACCCGCGCGCGTCGCGCGAGCGTCCCGTGATTTTGCGGGGAGATTCCACCCGATTCGCGCAGCGCAAACCGCACTCGCGCATCCGAGCGCCAAAGCCCCTCTTCCCCACGCCGCGGGCAGAGCGCAACGCCGCCCCGGATCTCCGCGCGCACTCCCCCTGCCCCCAGTCCCCCGCCCCCGCGACCCTCCCAGCGCCCGACAGGCGTTTTCAGAATCAGGGGCAAAAGTGACAGCCATCGCCGGTGGGTTTATCATCCGGCTTTTGCGGAATGGGCAAGGCGAATCAAAAGGTGGTCAATCACAACCAATTCTCGCTCGAGCAGTTTGTCGCGAAATGGTCGAAGGCCCAGCTTTCCGAGCGCGCGGCAAGCCACGAGCATTTCATTGATCTGTGCCGCCTTCTCGATCAACCGACACCCGCTGAAGCCGATTCCACGGGAACGGACTACTGTTTCGAGAAGCATGTCCGCGTCGTCGGGTCGGCATCAAAAGGCTCCAAAGGCGATTTTGGCTTTGTCGACGTCTGGAAGCGCGGCTGCTTCGCCTGGGAGTACAAGCGCAAAGACAAGCACAATTCGCTCGATGAAGCCTATCGGCAGCTTTACCAGTACCGCGACGATCTGGATAACCCGCCGCTGAGCGTCGTCTGCGATATCCGCACGACCGAAATCCGCGCCCACTTCCCCGGCTACCCGACCGAAAAAACGGTCATCAAGCTGGAAGAAATTCCCGGCCGGCTCGATGTGCTGCGCCGCGTCTTCATCAGCCCCGAAACCTTCAAGCCGGGCAAAACACGCGAGCAGATGACCGGCGATTTGGCCGACACGTTTGGCGATCTCGCGGATAAGCTGCTCTCGCGCCTCAATGTCGTCCCCGACACGCTCTGGCATGGCCAAGGGGATCCGGTCGCCCATTTCCTGATGAAGGTGATGTTCTGTCTCTTCGCGGAGGATATCGGGCTGCTGCCGGAAAAGCTTTTCACCAAGCTGGTGGATCGATGTTTGTTTGAGCCGGAGAATTTCCAGCCCT
>JANWHF010000020.1 GCA_025450555.1 Tepidisphaeraceae bacterium
AAGTCTGGATCAACATGCTGCTGCTGGCAGTTTTTACCACCGACCTGTCTTTTGGTCTTTTGACCCATTTTCAGCCTCGTCTCGATGCGACGCGGGCGGCCCTCATCTATCTTTTGGAGCCGATCGTGGCGGCGGGATATGCGTCGGTGGCGGTGCACCATGAGCTGAGTAAGTCGGCAATTCTCGGAGCCGCTTTAATTCTGCTGGCCAATATCGCCGTCGAACTGATTAGCGCCCGAAAACGTCAGATGGAAAAGCCGATGCTGATCGATTGAAAAGATGGATGCCTATGGAAAAGCCCGGCGAATCATTGGACAATGCAGCAACGGCGGGATCGGTCGACTGGGAACAGCAATAATGGCCAATGAATCCTTTTTTCGGGTGGAAGGCGCCAACCTCGAAACGGGCGAGGAGACGTTTCTGTTGATCTCCGCCCCCAGCAGCCAGGTTGCCGAGGCGGTTGCGCGCGGCAAGGGGCTGGTCATCGCCTCGGTGCGCGAAGCGACGGATGCCGACCGAAGCCAGGGATTGCAGGTGATTGAATCCAAACCGCCCGCGCCGCCCAAGCGAATTGATCGCCCGTCGCCGATTGCGCCGCGCACGGCTCGGCCGCATCAGCGTAATCCGCCGGCAGCGTCGAATGCGCCGACGACCAATACGCCAGCTCTGCCCGCCAAAGCTGAACGGCCCATCGCAGCGCCGCCAGTCGTTGTGGGAAAAAAACCAGCGACCAGTCTACCGCCAACCGCAGCGGTGTCGATTTCCAAAACGATCGACGACGTGCCGCAGATCGAATCGCCTGTAGTCAAACCCAGTAAAGACCCCGCTCCACTCCCTCCCCGTCCCACCGCAGATACGCCCGCGGCCAAATTGGAGGCGGCCTTCTCCAGCATTTCGATCGAATCGCTGGCGGTACCTTCGCCGGTCGTTCCGATGGTACTCAAGGACGAGCCAGCTATCGTGCAGGAACTGCCCGCTGGGGCGGAATTTGTCGCGGAAGTGGCCAACCTGTCCGCGCCGGTTGCGGCGTTGACGCCGGCGGCCGATGGTGAGCCACACGTGGCAGCCCCCAGCTCTGGCCGGATCGCGGCCCTCGTGGCCGGGCATCTCAAATCCGATTCGGCGATTCAAAAGGCATTGTCTGAACCTGTGGAAAAACCAAAGCCGCAACGCCCCACGCCGGTGGCCGCGGTCGTGGCTCTGCCTCAGGCACCGCTGAAAGCTGCCCCTGCGCCCGCAAGCGCTCCTCGTCTTTCAGGCAGTGGAAGCTGGCTAGCTGTAGTCCTTCTTGCCCCGCTGGCGTTTCTGAGTCTCCTTGGCGGCGTCGGGGTTCTGGTATACACCCTGGGCCGCGTTGAGCCGGCCGATCTGAGCGAAATCCAGCGCGTCGATTATCATCTCCAGGCCCTTACCCAATCCTTCCTCGGCGGCATGCTCGTCCTCGCGGGACTGCTGCTCTTCGTTGCCGCCGGTCTGGTGTATGTCGGCAGTGCCTTTCGCTCCCGCGTCCCATCAGATTAGCGCGATTTCCCACGATCGCCAGAGGACTGATTACCTCCGGAGCCGCCGGAGCGGTCGGAATTGGAGGATCGACCGGCGTTTGAGCCGCGGTCGGAATTCGAGCTGCGATCGGAATTTGAGCCGCGATCGTTCTGGTTCCCGCGTCGCTCCTGATCGTTATTGCGTTGCTGCTCGCGTGGCGGTGAGGACGGGCGCTCGTAATTTCGCAGACGATCGCTGCCGGCCTGGCGAGCCTGGTAGTCGCGATTCAAGTCGCGCTGGCCAGCGGAGCGATCAGGGGCGTTGGATCCCTGGCGTTCGTTGCCCTGACGGGGCGCTTGACGAGCGCGATCGGATTGCTCACGGGACGGCTGCTCGCGCGCAGGCCCTTCGCGAGCGGGTTGTCCGCGATTTGGCTGTTCGCGCGCGGGCTGCTCACGGGAAGGCTGCTCCCGTACCGGTTGCTCGCGATTAGGTCCACGTCGATCCTGGTTGGTACGTTCCTGCGGTGGTTCTTTTTCAGGCCGCCATTGGTTCTGGTCACGGCGTTCCCAGCCGGTGTCGGTCCGGCGATAAATGTTGCCGCTGCGATCGGTGTACATGTCGTTGCGCGGGAGTGGACGAGACTCCCGAGCCCCGGCACGTTCCGCCGCGGCACGGCGCTCGGCATTCCCAAGGTCTTCGCGGCGAGCCAGACCCGCGTCGACTCGCCGAACGTCCGGCCGACGATCATATAGATTATGCGAGTATTCGGCCCGGGCGATCGGTGCACGTCCCTCATGCAGGCGCGAGAGGTACGCATTGCGGAAACCCTCATCGCGTACGTCGCGATGGAATACGACCGGGCGATAGCCGCCATAGCCGAACCAGTGTTCGCGACGGCCCCAGGCGTGGTCGTTACTGCCAACCCAGCGCGATCCGCCGCCCAGGGCGAGGGCGAAATCAAATCCCCAGGAGCCGACGTACCCGTTGTAATGGGCGGCATATCCGTAGGTCCATGGCCGAGCGCAATAGGTTCGGCCGATCCACGGACGGTAGTAGTAGCCGGTGCCGTAGACGACAACGCCGTTGTAGGCATAGCAGCCGACGTAGCCGGGAAGGTAGCCGCAGTAGACGACATCAGGCGTATAGCCATAGACGTAGACGTAACGTACCGAGTAGATCGGGCAGGAAGGCGGAATGCGGTAGATTTCCTGCGGAACGACGGTGCAAAGACCCCAATGACCGGTTGGCGATGAAGAAAGGTACCAAACCCCGTCGTGGCAGGCGTAGTAGCGGCCATTGACCAGGAGCACGGCGCTGGAGGTGTTGACTGCATAACGGCAAGGCGAGCCTTCAATCACGTCAAACTGCGGCGCGCCATCGTACACAATTGTCGGTTGCACATAATTCACCCGATCCACAGTGGCGGTCTGCGGGATCATCGTGTCGGCAACCGCGTCGCGGGCTGCCGGGGTTCCAGCGACTTGTGCCAGCACGTCACCTTTTTCGCTGTTGGCCGGAATGCGGGCAAAATCGGGCGGCAGCCGATCGGACGGAACGTAGTTCCACGGACCATTCTGATTATTGGCTGTGTACCATCGCCCGGAAATCAGCAGATACAACTGCTGCGATTGAATATCCCGAAACAAATTCGCATCAGTATTGGTCACATAAAGCAGGCTGGTGCCGGGGATGGTACCCAATTGCTGGGGTCCATCCGTCCAGACCAATTCAGTGGGTTGCGTCGCAGTGACGATCTCGACACCACGTGCTTCCGCATCCGAGATCGGCTGCTGCGGGTCCTGGTACCCACTGGCATCAGCAAGCTGCGCGACCGGAGGCGGAACTATTGTCGATGCGACATCGCGGAAGGGGCCGAGCGGATCCGAGGCGACATACCATCGGCCACCGCCTTTGAGGAAGTAGGTTCGACTCTGAGGCTCCAGGACGACAAAGAAAGGCGTGTTGACCACTCGCATCAAGGGTGAGTTAGACACCTGCATCAGGCGCGGAGCGCCGTCATATTGGACCTTCACCGCTGGATGATCGCGGAAAACGATGATGGGTGGCGTAGTTTGGAAGTTCTCCGCCTGCTGTTGCTGAGTTTGAACGGTTTGAAGCATCGACAAAAGCTGATCGAGCGAAAGCGTCGCCGGGCGAGACATCAGGGCCTGCGGAATGGCGGAGGTGACGGTTTGAATCGTTGCGGGGTCGCTGTTGGGAAATCGGCTCTGGGTGATCTGCACTTCCAGCACGCGCACGGTTCGCGCCACGCGATCGGTTGAGACTCGGCTCTGGAGCCAGACCGCGCCAAATTGCGGCTGCTGTCCCGGCGCGGGAGTGAACTGCACCGCGGCGCGGCCGCGCAGCATGTCTCCCTGGAAATCCTCAAGCTGTGGCTGAAAAACGAGAATGTCGCCGCCATTGGAGAGGGGAATGTCCATCGGCCATCGCGGCGGATAGCTGTCATCCGGCAGCGGCGGGACGCCCACCAGCGATCCTGGAGGCGGAGCGACCTGCGCGATCGATCGCCCCGTCAGACCCATCGCCAGCATCAGCGATGTTGCAATTGTCAAATGAGCTAAGTGTGCCGTTCGAATCTTCATCGAGTAACCCTTTCCTCAAGGCATCTTACATGAAGAGGACACGTTTTTGAGAGGGTCGTTAGCAAACGCGAGCGCTAAGGACGCCAAGGAGCCAAGAACGCCAAGGAATTCGTTATTATTTGTCCTCTTGGCGATCTTGGCACTCTTGGCGGCCTTGGCGCGTGTATTTCGATCGGTAGAGGCGGCGTGCAAATTTCTAATTGCAAGTGACACAACAGCGGGCCGACGGTATTCTATCAATATCATGTCTCGATCGCGGAGCGGCCTGGTCATCTCGACGGGGCTTTTGGCGATTGCCTGCTGCATCATGTGGGGGCAACTGGCTTTCGGTGCGCCAGCTGCTGACGCCCAAACTGATCACCCTGCTGCCGCTCGGGTGGATTTCGAGCGGGATATCCAGCCCATCTTCAAGTCTTCCTGTTATCAATGCCACGGCCCCGATCGTCAGAAGGCCAAGCTTCGGCTCGATTCCCGACCGCTGGCGATGCAGGGCGGGCGAGACGGAAAAATCATTCTGCCGGGCGATGCGGATCAGAGCGAATTGATTCGCCGCCTGACTGAAACGGATGAAAACGTACGGATGCCTCAGGATCGCGAGCCGCTGCCCGCTGAGCAGGTCGCGCTGATTCGTGCCTGGATCGAACAGGGCGCGACGTGGCCGGATCGGGTGGCGAATCTCAATGCGAAGCTCAGCAAGCATTGGTCGTTTATGCCGGTGAGTGATCCGACGCCGCCAACTGTGGCTGACAAATCCTGGGTGCGCAATCCGATCGACCAGTTTGTCTTAGCCAGGCTGGAATCGGCTGGGTTGAAGCCCACTCCGCATGCTTCGCGCGAAGCGCTGATTCGGCGGGTGTATCTGGATGTGATTGGCATTCAGCCGACGCCGGCGCAGATCGATGGGTTTTTGAATGACTCATCGCCGAATGCTTATGAGAAGGTCGTCGATGAGTTGCTGGCCAGCCCGCATTATGGCGAGCGATGGGCGCGGCACTGGCTCGATCTGGCGCGCTATGCCGAGAGCGAAGGTTTCAAAGCCGATGAGACGCGGCCTTATGCCTGGCGGTATCGCGATTACGTGATCAAGAGCCTCAATGACGACAAGCCGTACGATCGGTTCATCAAGGAGCAGATTGCCGGCGATGAGCTTTGGCCCACCGATCAAGATGCGCGGGTTGCGACGGGATTCATTCGCCACTATCCCGATGAAAGCAACGCCCGCAATCTGCTGCAGCGCCGCCAGGAAATTTTAAATGACATCACCGATACCGTCGGCGCGGTCTTCACCGGGCTGACGGTTGGCTGCGCCCGCTGCCACAATCACAAGTACGACGACATCTCGCAGGCCGATTACTACAGGCTCCAGGCCTTCTTCGCGAACATCAGGGCTGCGGATGCGATGCCGCTGGTGTCGAAGCAGCAGCTTGCCGAATACCACGCGAAGCTGGCGATCTGGAAGGAAAAGACCAAAGACATTCGCGACGCGATGGCCAAGCTTGAAGATCCGCCGCGCAAGGCCATCATCAAGGAATACGTCGATAAATATCCGCCGGAAATTCGCGCGGTGCTGGCCAGCGCGCCGGAGCGGCGCTCGCCGATGGATTGGCAGATGTACTGGAAGGCCAGTTTGTATTTGTCGCCCGATTCTCCGCAGTATCTGGCTCCGAGCGCCACCTGCGCCGCTCGATTGAAGGGCGAAGCCAAGACGAAATGGGAAGAGCTCAATGAGCAGTTGAAGCAATATGCGGATCAGAAGCCGGCCGATCCTCCGCGCGGGATGGGGATCATCGATGGCAGCGCGACGGCGCCGCCGACGTTTCTGCTTCGGCGTGGGGTGTACGATTCGTTTGGGCCGGAGGTGCAGCCGGGCTTTTTAAGCGCCATCGATGACCGTCCGCCAAAGATTGAGCCGCCGGCGAGTTTAAATTCAACGGGACGACGAACGGCGCTCGCCAATTGGCTGGCCAGCCCAGACAACCCGCTGACCGTGCGGGTGATGGTCAATCGCATCTGGCAGCATCATTTTGGTGAAGGGATCGTTCGAACCCCCAGCGACTTTGGCGTGCAGGGTGATCCGCCTACGCATCCCAAGCTGCTCGACTGGCTGGCCAGCGCATTCGTTCGCGGCGGCTGGAGCATGAAGCATATCCATCGCCTCATTTTGACGTCGGCTACTTATCAGCAAGCGAGTGTTGCGACGCCTTCCGATCTTCGGCTCGATCCAGAAGATCGGATGCTGGCCCGCTTCCCGCGCAATCGTTTGGAAGGCGAGATCATTCGCGACCAATCGCTGGAGTCGGCGGGTTTGCTGAATCTGAAGATGGGTGGGCCGAGCGTGTTCCCGGAGATTCCGGCGGGTATCGAGGGGCATGGATGGAAGCCAAGCCTCGAAGAAGCGCAGCGCGATCGGCGCAGCATTTATGTTTTCGTGCGCCGCAACGTGCGGTATCCGATGTTTGAGACCTTTGACATGCCGGATACGGTTGAAACCTGTGCCCGAAGGTACAACACGACCACGCCGGCCCAGGCGCTGACGCTGATGAATGACCGACTAACGCTGCAATGGGCGCAGTCGCTGGCGGGTCGCGCGATCGAGACCAATCCAGAAAACATCGAATCGCAGATCGATGCCGCCTATCGGCTGGCGCTTTGCCGGCATCCGAGCCAATCGGAAACCAAAACCATCGAGCAGTTTCTCAAGCACGAACAGGAGTTGATCGACCAACGCGAGAAGGCGGGCGAACCGATTTCGCTTCCGCCCAATCTTCCGGCGGGCTTCGCGCCGGCGCAGGCGGCGGCGATGGTGGATTTCTGCCATGTGCTGCTTAATTCCAATGAATTTGTGTACGGCAGTTAGAAGGTGAAAGCCATGCTGTATCGGCCACACGTCAATCGGTTTGCTTCGCGTCGCGAATTTTTAACACGCGCTGGCGGTGGCTTCGGCGCGCTGGCCCTCAGCTATCTCTTGAGCCAGGAATCGGCTAAGGCCAGCCCAGGAGCAATGCTTCCAACGCAGGTTGCCAAAGCCAAGAGCGTGATCTGGCTCTTCATGGAAGGTGGCCCAAGCCACGTCGATCTTTTTGATCCCAAGCCGGTGCTGCAAAAGCTGGCGGGCAAGCCGATGCCAAGAAGTTTTGGCCATGTGCTCACCGCGATGGGCACTTCCGACAATACGCTGATGGCCAGCAAGCGCTCCTGGCAGCGCTATGGGAAGAGCGGCATCTGGGTGTCGAACTGGTATCCGCACATCGCCCAGCACGCGGACAAGCTCTGCGTGATCCGATCCTGCTGGGCGGATGGCCTCAATCACGTCGGCTCAATCTGCCAGATGAACACTGGATTGATCCTTGCCGGGCGTCCTTCGATGGGGGCGTGGACGACTTACGGTCTGGGGTCGGCCAACGATAATCTGCCGGCGTTCGTCGTGCTGACTGATGCCGGCGAAGTGACCGGCGGAGCCAAGAACTGGGGCGCGGGATTTCTGCCGGCGCAGTATCAGGGGTCGCTGTTCCGTCATGATGGTTCGCCGATCGCTGATCTCACGCCGCCAGCTTCGGTCGGTGCTCGGCAGCAGCGCGCCAAGCTGGACCTGCTGGACAAGATGAATCATTCCTTCGATCGCGCGAATGTCGCCAGCGAAGGCGAACTGGACGCGCGGCTGGATTCATACGAGCTGGCCTATCGTATGCAGTCGGCCGCGCCGGAGGCGGTGGACCTGTCCCAGGAAGATGCCGCCACGCACGAGCTGTATGGGATGAACGACAAGGCGACGGAAAAGATCGGCACCAATTGTCTGCTTGCGCGCCGCCTCGTCGAGCGAGGCGTGCGGTTCGTCGAACTCTATTGCGGCAGCGGCGTAGGCTGGGATGCGCACACCGATATTGAAGGCAACCACACCCGAAATTGCCGGGCCAGCGATAAGCCAATCGCCGGGCTGCTGACCGATCTGCAGCAGCGCGGCCTCTTGGATGAAACGCTGGTCGTCTGGGGCGGCGAATTTGGCCGCACGCCCTTCAATGAAAAAGGCAACGGCCGCGATCATAACCCCTGGGGATTTACCATGTGGATGGCCGGCGGCGGGTCCCGCGCCGGCTCCGTCGTCGGCTCCACCGACGACATCGGCCTCCGTGCCGTCGAGCGGCCCTGCCATGTCCACGATATCCACGCCACGATTCTGGCGCTGATGGGCATCGATCATCTCGCGCTGACCTATCTACACAATGGCCGTCGCGAACGGCCGACCGTCAATGGCGGGGAAGTGGTTACGGAAGCGATGGCGTGAGAGCGTCTGATCGAGAACGGGTCCTCAACTTCAATCGCTGAAATACGCTTCGAGATCCCGAGCACCATGCACGACAGCGATGACGTCGATTGGCCGGACCTGCCACCGATAAACGATCAAATACGGCCCCGCGCTCCAGAACCTGAATGTCTCGTCCAACAGCTCTTGGCGATAATGACCCATCCCAGGCATCTCGCCGAGCTTTTGGCACTCATCATAAATAGAAGCAATGCTGGCATTGGCCACTTCTATCGAACGATCTGTGGCAACATATTGCCAGATCTCGAGAACATTAGACTCAGCTTCGATAGTGAGAGCGAATGAGCGATTCAAGCCCTCCTCGCTCGACGTTGTTGAGCAAGCTTCTCGATTTTTTTCAGAACCCAATCGGGATCAACCACTTCGCCGCGTTCTGCTTGGGCGGCCCCACGCTGAAGTTTGGCTTTGAGTTCCGCAAACGCCGCTTCCCGATCGCGCTCCTGTTGCTCAAGCAGCCGCAATCCTTCGCGAACGACTTCGCTCGCGGTCTGATATCGGCCGCTGGAGACGCGCTGCTGGACGAATTGCTCCAGCTCGGGCGTGAGAGAGACATTTAGGCTGGTTCGTATAGGCATAATAAAATTATCGGCTCAAATATGGCTTGTGTCAAATTGTGTTACAGGGCGAAAAGTCACAGCGGCACATTGAATCGCTCACAAAATGCCAGCGACACATCGGCCAGATCCGGGCTCAGATAGATATTCATCACCGGCTCAAGAAGATGTTTGGGAATCGATCCATAAAAGGCGTGGGCAATAGCCCCGGCGATGCAGGCAATCGTGTCGCTGTCGCCGCCGACGCTGATGGCCAGTCTTATCGCGCTTTCAAAATCGTTTGACTCCAGAAAGGCCTGCACCGCGACCGGAACGGTGCCCCGGCAGCTCGCCTCAAATTCATAATCGGGGCGGATGTCGTCGATCGCGCGGTCGAGCGGATAATTGCAGCCATCGTGGACGAACTCGCGGATCTGTTTACGGTCGCGCTGCGTCCGCGCGAGGAAGACGCATGCCGCCACGGCCTGCGCGCCCTTGATGCCATCCGGGTGATCGTGTGTGACGGCAGCCGTGCGCTGCGCTTCGTCGAGCACCTCATCCAGCGTGTCGCGCGCCCAGCCGACGGGCGAGCTGCGCATGGCGGAGCCGTTTCCCCAGGAGTTGTATGGACCGCTTTCGCGTCGGTTCGCCCAGACGGCAAAGCGCGAGCCGTACCCGGCGCTCGGAAAGCGATGGAAATAGTCCTGGTAGGCCCGGGCGTAATCGCCGCCGTTGAGCAGCACGTCTGCCGTCGCGACCGTAAGGATGGAGTCGTCGGTGCATTGCGTGCCTTGGCCGAAAAGGCGAAATGAGGTGGATTTGAGATTGGAGTGCTCGAAAGGGGAGCCGAGACAATCACCGACTATGGCGCCGAGCATGGGAATCCAATTGTACCGTGACCATGAGGAACGCGCGATGTTCGAGCGATCGAAAGAGCCGCGCGCGAAGTAAGCGGATTGGCCGCACGGCGCGCCCGGACCGCTTACTTCGTGCGCGGCTCTTTCGCGATCGTCGATGCACTCAGTGCAGGGGTCCCACGACTGCATCTTCAATGAAATAATATTCCGGAATCCCCGCGGCGTAGGCATCGCTTTCGGCATCTGGTCCAGTGCGGCTAGGCGCGACAAAGTGGTGGAGAATGCCATCGACGGTGACGGGGGTGCCGTACTCGATGCGGACATTGGCGGTGTCGGGTTTTCCGGTGAGATAGACGTGGGCGTCGTTGGGAAGAAGGAGGAAATCGGCGATTTTGCCGGGGCCGTTGAATTGGCCGGTGAGATGGACACGATGGCCGACCATTTCAGGCAGCGGGCCTTGATGCGATGCATGGCAGCCCAGAAGGGTGGCCAATGCCGCGATCGCCCCGATCAATAGATTTGCCCTTGAGCACATTCCCGGCATTCTCGGTCACGCTTCTGACAAAACCAAATCTCGCTCCGCGACCTTAATAACCCGTGCCGGCACGCCCACGGCCGTGGCGCCATCGGGGATATCGCGAATGACGGCAGCGCCGGCGCCGATGATGGCATCCGACCCGATCGCAATACATTGAATCACGTTTGCCCCGATGCCGATCATCGCCCGCGAGCCGATGCGCACGCGGCCCGCCAGGTGAACGCCCGGGCAGATATGCGCGCCGGTTCCGATTTCGCATTCATGATCGACGACGGCGGCGGTGTTGATGATGGCCGAGTCGGCAATTTTCGCTTCCGTGCAGATGCAGGCATGCGGAGCAACGACGATATTCTGGCCGAGCAATGCAGTGGTTGAAACGCTGGCCGAGGAATGAACCGCATTGATCAGATCGAAATCCTGCTCGCGCAGCAGGTCGGCATATTTCATCCGCGCCCGGTTATCTCCGATCGCGACGATCGCGGCCTTGATCTTCTTCTGCTGGCGAAGCTTGGGAAGAAGGTTGATCGGCCCCAGCACCGGCAGGCCGCCAATGACTTGCCCGACGAGCGAAGCATTGGCATCGACGAATC
>JANWHF010000021.1 GCA_025450555.1 Tepidisphaeraceae bacterium
GGCGATGCCTGATCGCTGTCAGCGAAGGCGTCAGCCAGCCCAACGGCAAGGCCTGGGCCGAGGCGATGACCTCCAATCTCGAGCGCGACGCCCATGGCAATATCCAACTCTCCGGCACCGGCGCGCTGGGCGATTACCTGGCTTCGATGATCACCAAAAAGCTCCAGCCGCCCGGCGGCAAGAAGCTTCGGGTTCGAGCCGACACGTTCGGCTATCTCCAGCGCAGCTTCCCCGGCTTTGTCAGCGGAACTGATGCCCGCGAGGCACATCTCGTCGGCGAAATGGCCGTTCGCTATGCCGCCCAGGGACAAACCGGCGGCAGCGTGGCGATGAAGCGAACGGCTGGTGATGAGTACAAGATCGAAACTTTCCTCACGCCGCTTTCAACGGTAGCGCGTGAAACCAAGCATCTGGATCCGAGCTACATCGCCGATGGAAACAACATCACCGATGCATTCCGGCAGTATGCCAAGCCGCTGGTCGGCGGACTGCCGCGCGTGGGCACGTTTGATGAATTGAAAAAATAGAACCATGTGGCACAGCCGCCCTCGGCTGTGTTCGACCGAACGCCGAAGGCTTTTTCTGGAGAAACACAGCCGAGGGCGGCTGTGCCACATAAAACGCAGTGGCTCGCCACAACGGTGGTGCGCTACTACACCCATATCAATCCGCGTTAAGCGGCACTGTGCGCCGAGGCGTCCGCGGAATCGTCCGTCGTCGTCTCCTCGACAAGGTGCGGCATGGCCGCAAGCGCCGCGTATGCGCCGCCGCGCTCCAGCAATTCCATATGAGTCCCCTGCTCGGCGACGCGACCATTTTGCAGGAAGAAAATCCGGTCGCAACGCTCGGCTGCCGTCAGGCTATGCGTCACCAAAATCACTGCATGGGTCGCCTTGAGGCGCTCCAGCGTATTGAGGATTTTCAATTCGTGTGAGCGATCCAGGCCGCTGGTCGGCTCGTCGAAGACCAGAATCGGCGCGCCGGTCAGCAGCACGCGCGCGATGGCCAGCCGCTGGCGCTGCCCGCCGGAAAGATTCTGCCCGCCTTCGCGGATGATCGTCTGAAATCCATCCGGCAACTGGTCGATGAACTCCGCCGCCCCGGCGAGTTCCGCGGCATGGCGAATCTCCGCAAATGAAGCGCCGGGTCGACCAAATGCAATGTTCTCCGCAATCGTGCCGGCAATCACCGGGCTGTCCTGCGGCACCAGCGCGATCTGCCGGCGCACGTCGCTCAGTCGCAGCGATCGAAGATCTTGTCCGTCGAGCGAAATCGAGCCGCGGGTTGGATCGTAAAATCTCGGGAGCAGCGATAGCAACGTGCTCTTCCCCGCGCCGCTGGCGCCGACGAATCCCACCATTTCCCCGCGCTCGATGCGGCCATTGATGCCGCTCAGCACCGGCCGGGATTCATGGTAATCAAAGTAAACATCATTCAGCGTCAGCACGCTCGGCTCAGCCTTCAGCGACTGCGCGGCCGGATCATCCGTCACCGCCGGCTCCAGATCGAGCACATTGAAAACGCGAGCGCAAGCCGCGGCATTATTCTGCACGTCGGCGGTGAAGCCGGTGATCCGGCGCAGCGGCTCCCAGAGTTGGGAAAGGTAAAAGGTCATCGCAAACACGCCGCCCACGGTCAGCGCATCCGCTCTTCCCCCGCCTGCGACGACCAGATAGCCGCCAAATGCCAGCACGAACGCATAACCCACCGCGTAAATCAGCCGCTGAATCCACGGATAAATTTGCTGCTGCCAGCTCATCGTCATGCCAGCGCGGATAGTGCGATTGATGTATCCGTCGAGTCGTTTCGACTGCGTTTTCTCGCGACCAAAGAGCTGGACGAGCGAAATCGCCGCGATCGCCCATTGAATGAAGCTGGTCAGATCGCTGTCGGCCTGTTTCGAAACCGCGCTGGTTTTGCGAATCGTTCGACTGAAATAAGCATTGGCCACCACCAGCAGCGGCGCGAGGGCTAACGCCAGCAGCGTCAGCTTCACGTTCCATCCGAGCATCACGAGACTGATCACGATCAGCGTCAGCAGCGAATTGGCCGCGCCGACGAACGTGTCAAGCACGCCGAAAAATCCCAAGGAGTCGGTACCCAGCCGATAGATCGCGTCACCGAGTGGATGGGTTTTGTGATACGCGGGCGTGAGCTGCTGGAAATGATCGAACAGTTGCGTCCGCACGCGGGCGGTGCCGTTGTAGCGGAGCTGATTGTTGATCATCTCGCGCGCGAGTGTGATCGTATCGTTGGTCGCGCGGACCAGTAGCCAGATCAGCCCCAAAGCAATCACCCGGCTGATGCGTCCGCTCGGCGTCAGCCACATCAGCAGCCGGCTGTGCCATTCATGACCGACATGTCCCGCGAGGCTGTCGGTCAAGGCCGCCACCGCGGCTGGCTCGAGTACGCCTAGAAAAAGCGCGACCCAGATCAGGCCGACCAGAAAAATCAGCAGCAGCCGATCCTGCTTGAAGTAGGCAAAGATTCGTTTGTATTGGGTCGATTGAGAGGAAGCAGGAAGAAAATCATCCGTGAGCTGGCCCTCCCAACCCGTAGCACAACCGAGTAAATCAGCTTTCACGGACCCTCCATGAACGGCACCTCACTGCACATTGACTTCAATGCCCGTGCTCGCCTTTGAGTAATACGATCGCGAGAGCGGTCGTGTGCGAAGGCCGAAGGGATAAAAATCTGGTTACAGCGTTCCCTTGGTGCTGGGGATGTCTTGGTTGCGCGGATCAAGGCTCACCGCTTGTCTCAGCGCTTTTGCCGCGGCTTTGAAGATGGCTTCGGCGATGTGGTGGTTATTGGAGCCATAAGGAACATGCACATGCAGGTTGAGCTTGGCGGCGAAGGCGATCGACTTGAGGAACTCCTCGACGAGTTCGGTTGAGAAGGAGCCGATGAGCGGGCCGGTGAATTCGACGCGGAAGACGAACGCCGCTCTGCCGGACAGATCAATCGCCACCTGCGCCAAACTTTCATCCATGGGAACGATCGCCCAGCCATAGCGTTGGATGCCGCGCTTGTCGCCCAGGGCTTGCTCGAGGGCCTGGCCGATGACGATGCCGACGTCTTCAACGGTGTGATGCGAATCGACCTGCAGATCCCCCTCCGCCTGCACGTCCAGATCGATCAGGCTGTGACGTCCCAGCAGATCGAGCATGTGATCGAAGAAGCCCACGCCGGTGTGCGCCGACGCCTTCCCCGAGCCATCGAGGTCGAGCGCGACGCGAACTTTGGTTTCCTTCGTCTGCCGAGAAATCTGCGCGGTTCGTGCCATGATGTTAGTTCTCAAAAAAAATGCAGAAGAATTTTACCACGGAGGCACGGAGGTCGTGTTCTGCTGGAATGGGGGCCGATGCGGGGCATGATTTAGGGGCAGAAGAACTGGCCACAGATGCACGCAGATCAAGGCGCAGCAGATGAACACTAAAATCTCTTGATTGATTTAATCTGTGTGCATCTGTGTTTATCTGTGGCTAATTCCTCTTCAATTAGATCGCTTCCTCTCGCGTCGGCCCTCTACTCCAGCAGAACCACACCTCAGTGTCTCCGTGCCTCCGTGGTGAAATATTTTTTCATGCTGCCACCGGCGTTTCGGTCAGCGCTTTGATTCCCGCAAGCAGCGCGTTGTTTTGATGATTCTGCCCAACCGTAATCCGCAGCTTGTCAGTCAATCCGGGTAAGTCGAAATATCGCACCAGGATGCCCTGTCGCTTCAGCCCAAGATAGGCTTCGCGCCCGCGACCATCCGGAACCGAAGCCAAAATGAAATTTGCCTGGCTGGGCAAAACAGTCCAGCCCATCTGCATCAACTCAACTGACAATCGCTGGCGTTCCTGCTTCACGTATTCCCATTTTTCCTTGTAGTAGGGTTGGTCGCTGATGGCTGCCGTCGCGGCGGCAATGGAAATCGCGTCGCAGTTGTAGCTGTCCTTGGCCTTCATTAACTCGTGAATTACCTGCGGCTGCGCCACCGCATATCCAAACCTCAGCCCCGCCAGGCAATAAGCTTTGCTGAGCGTGCGGGAGATCATCACATTCGGATGATCGCGCAGGAGCGACAGGCAATCATCCTCCGCAAAATCGACATAAGCCTCGTCGATCAGCAGCGCCCCATCAAACTCCCGCGCCAGTTCCGCGACGCGCGTGGGGGAAACGAAGGTGCCGCTGGGCGCGTTGGGATTGGCCAGGTAAATCGCGTCGGCTTTAGTCGCCAGCAGCGCTTCGGTCGGCAGGCTCCAGTCCTCGCCCCACGGCACCGACACAAATTCCGCATCCTGCAAATTGGCCAAAACGGGATAAAGCGAATAAGTCGGATCAGGCGCTGCCAGCGTTCCGCCCGGCGGAATAAAGGTGCGCGTGGCGATGGTGAGAATGTCGTCGCTGCCATTACCCGCCAGGAACATTTCCGGCGTCAGCCCGAGCATTTTGGCCGCCGCCGCCCGGAACGCATCGGCTGTCGGATTCGGATATCGCCGCAGCGACTCGCGATCGATGTTGGCGATCGCCTGCATCACCCGATCGCTGGGCGGAAAAGGATTTTCGTTGGTATTCAGCTTGACGACGCGCTCTTCTGCGAGCGGCTGTTCGCCAGGCGTGTAACCAGCCATCTCTCGCAGGCGCGCACGGACAAATGACGGAGCCATGATCGCATTATAGCGTGGGCGGCCGATCAGTTGCCACACAAATGAGGCGATGGGATGACGCTCGATGAATGGACACGCGATTAGTCGGAATCATTGAGGAGAAATTAACCGCAGAGAACGCAGATAAGACAATTGCGAGCCGGGCAACCCGCTCTGAAATTGTCGAAAAAACTGAATTGAATTTGCCTTTCAATCTGCGTTCATCTTCGTTTATCTGCGGTTAAATAATCCAGTCTTATCGACCTGCTCGATCAAAAGGAACGACCCGGTTGCTTTTAATGCAATTGCGTAGTTCGAAATCAACGTTAGAGCTACTTCTTATCCGATGCTTTCGAATCGGCGGGAATCAGAGTGACTTGACGAAGGTCCATCACTGCCTGCCCAGGCTTGGTGATTGGCTTGACGGACAGCGTGTAATTTCCCGGTGCAAGATCGACGGTGCCCAGATCGCGAGAGACGAAGTTCTGGAAGCCGCCGGTGTCTTGGACGGTCATTTCGAGCTTCTGGTCGCCGATCGCGAATTCGACATGAGAGCCGCCGGAGCCTTTGCCGCAGCCTTGGAGTGCGATGAGATGGAATTTGCCGCCTTGGGCGACGACGAAGTCCCAGCTCACCCAATCCTGCTTGCGCGTCCAGTAGCCGATCGTATTTTTCTCCGGCTTGGGCTCGTAGCGCACGACTTTGCCATGAATCGTCACGTCGCGAGCATGAAGGAGAATCGAGCCATCTTCCGCTTGAGCGATGGGTCGAGTGGAAGGCGCGGTAGTCGGGGCGGCGGCGCAAAGGCTGCATAGCATCACGAGGAGGCTGGAAGTCAATGCATATTTCATGAGGTGATCCCGATGGATTGGGTTGACGTTCGGCGAGTCCAGAGTTTTTGGCGCTGCCCGGGCTTCCACCGGCCAAGGACCGTCTGCATCGCGACAAACACAAACAGCAGTAGGCCGGTGGTGATCTGCGTCCAGGCGGCGTCCCGGTTTCCGAAGGTGATGAAGTCCTGCATAATCCCGAGAATCAAAACGCCCAGGACTGTGCCGGCCAGGTATCCGACGCCGCCGGTGAGTACCGTTCCGCCGATCACGACGGCGGCGATCACGTCCAGCTCCTGCCCAAGATAATTCAGCGGATCGCCGGAGGGAATGTTGGCCATCGCCATGATCCCGGCGAGTGCTGCGGCGAGTCCACCAAAAACGTAAACCAGGACTTTGGTTTTCCCGACCGCAAGGCCCATCAGGCGTGCTGCCTGTTCATTCCCACCCATCGCATAGACCGTCCGTCCAAAGCGCGTGAGGTGAGCGGCGTAGATGCACACGATCGCGACGCCCGCGAAGACGATCGTCCCGAGATGCAGCGTGATGGTTCCCAGATGCAGCCCGGCCTCTCCAAACGATTGGAAAAACGGAGACTCGGCCGCCACGGGGCTCATGCTGATCAGGAAGCAGCAGCCACGCGCCAGAAAAAGCGTCGCCAGCGTGACCAGGAAAGGCGGCAGATCGAAAAAGTGAATCAGCGCGCCATTCAGGTACCCGACGCCGCAGCCCACGAACAGCGTAAGGACGATGGCAATCGCGGGATGCAAATGAAATCGCTCGACCGCGGTGGCCATGAACATCGTCGCCAGCGCCATCACGGAAGCGACGGACAAATCGATTCCGCCTGAGAGAATGACAAACGTGCTTCCCAGCGCCGCGATGTCCAGCCGGGCATTATCCGAAAACAGGTCGGCCAGCACGAGCGGGGAGAAAAAGCTCGGATATTGCAATCCGGTCAGCACATACAGCAGCACACAAACGACTAACGTCGCGGCAAGCGGAACGTGGCGCTGATCGAGCCGGAGCCTTTTCATGACGCCACCTGCGCGGCAGCTTTTCTCGTGCGCGACAGTCCCAGCCGCGCGCAAACCGCAAGCGATTTTCGTCGAAATTCAGCCGACTGGAGCAGGCAAACCGCCAGCACGACAACCGCCTTGATGACCAGCGTCTGCTGGATCGGCACCTTGTAGATCAACGTGGTCTGAAGCGTCTGAATCAACAACGCACCGATGAGCGAGCCGACCAGGGAGAATCGGCCGCCGGTCAGCGCCGTGCCGCCGATGACGACGGCGAGGATCGCGTCCAGCTCCATGTACATGCCGGTGGAGGAGGCATTGGCGATCATCACGTCTGCGCTGCTGATGATGCCCGCGATTCCGGCGCACAGGCCGCAGAAGACGTAGACCATGAAGGTGATGAGCCCAACGCGCACGCCCGCATACCGGCTGGCGACGGGATTGCCGCCGAGGGCTTCGACGAATAGGCCGATGGAGGTGACACGTGTGAGCAGGCCGGCGACGACTGCGACAATCAGCACAATAATTGGCGCCATGGGCAGGGTTAGATGCGGGTTATGGAGAGCGGTCCAGATTGTTCCCGAAAGAGGAACGTTTGCCGCCCCGATGCAGAGCCGGGCGATGCCGCGCCCCGCGACCATCAGGACGAGCGTCGCGACGATCGGCTGCATGCCGAGCCATGCGACCGACATTCCATTCCACATGCCGGCAAGAACCGAGACGAGCAGCGCGATGGCGATGCCTGAGCCGGGCGATATGCCCATACCATTGAGCGACGTCGGCATCGCAGCTTTTGCCGCGATCGCGCCAGCGAGCGCCATGATGGCCCCGACCGATAGATCGACGCCGCCCGTCGCCAGGACGAAGGTCATGCCCACCGACAGCACCATGACCGGCGCGCCATACCGGAAAATATCGACCAGCGTTCCGGTCAATCGTCCCTGGACGATAGAGACGCTGAAAAAGCCGCGAATGCAGATGCCATCGATGGCAAGCAAGATTGCCAGAGCCAGCGCCGGCCAAAGAAGTTTGCCCCAAAGATGTAGCCGTCCAAAGTCCGCGCCGCGTTTGGGCGCAGTCGATGCAGATTCCAGCACGGCTTGGGAACTCATCGCGCCACCTCCGCCGGGCGCTCCTGTGCGATCGTTTGCATGATCGCCTGCTCGGAGATGGCGGCTCCGCGAAGCTGGCCGACGAGAGCGCGATCCCGCAGGACCAGCACACGATCGCTGACGCGCACGACTTCTTCCAATTCCGAGGAGATGAAAACGATGGCCGTCCCCTGCCGACACAGCGACAGGACCAGCTTCTGGATCTCGGCCTTCGCGCCGACATCGATGCCGCGGGTCGGCTCATCGAGAATCAGCAGGCGCGGATCAGCGGCCAGCCAGCGGGCGAGGATAGCCTTCTGTTGATTGCCGCCGGAAAGATTGCCGATGGATTGTTCGGCACTGGGCGTCGCGATTCCAAGAGCCTTGATGTAACCGCTGGCGATTTCATCCTGCCGGGCGCGCGAAAGCGATTTGAAAAGTCCGCCTCGCGCCTGGAGGGCCAGGACGATATTCTCGCGGATCGAAAGCTCGGGGATGATGCCGGATGTTTTGCGATCTTCGGGACAAAAGGCCAACCCGAGCGCGATGGCTTGGCGCGGCTGCCGGAACACCCGCTTTCTGCCGCCGATTTCAATGTCTCCGCTGTCGGCTACGTCTATGCCGAACAGCAGCCGGGCCATTTCTGATCGGCCCGATCCGAGGAGGCCGGCCAGACCAATGACTTCTCCGGCGCCGATCTCCAAGTCAAAAGGTTGAATCGATCCGGATCGGCCGAGACTGCGCGCCCGCAAGATCGGTGATGGCATCTCGCTCCCGCCCCCGGTACTCCGGGGGAGGGCTGGGGAGGGGGCGGACGATTGATTGGGTGTGGACAAAAAGCCCCCACCATGGCCCTCCCCCCGAGTACCGGGAGAGGGAATAATTCCCCTGCCGATTATGTCACGCATAGAGATGGATTGGTGCGAATCGCGTTGACCTGACTCCTCCTGCTGAAGCTGAACATCCAGATCGGCCAGTTCCCGTCCCATCATGCGGGCGATCAGGTCCTGGCGGGAGAGCTGCGAAGTCGGATATTCGCCGATCAATCGCCCGTTGCGCAAAACCGTGATGCGATCGGTGATGGCATAAATCTGATCGAGAAAATGCGATACGAAGATGATGGCCATCCCCTCATCGCGCAGCTTCCGCATCACCGCAAACAGTCGTTGCACTTCATTGGCATCGAGACTGGAGGTCGGCTCATCGAGAATCAACAGGCGCGCGGAGATGTCGATGGCCCGCGCGATGGCGACCATCTGCTGGATCGCGATCGAATAGCTGGAAAGTTGCCGGCCAACGTCGATCGAAAGATCGAGTCGCTCGAGCGCCGCCTGCGCGCGTCGGCGGATTTGCCTCCAATCGATGCGCCCCCATCGTGTCGGCTGGCGGCCGAGAAAAATATTCTCGGCCACCGAGAGCGACGGGATGAGATTCACTTCCTGATAGACGGTGCTGATTCCCAGCCGCTGCGCTTCCTGAGGCGAGCGCGGGGCAATCTCCGCTCCATCCAACATCATTCGCCCGCCATCGCGGGGATATGCGCCGGTCAGCACTTTGATCAGCGTCGATTTGCCCGCACCGTTTTCGCCCATGATCGCATGGATCTCGCCGCGACGCGCGGAAAAATCCACATCATCCAGCGCCAGCACGCCGGGGAAGATTTTGCGCACCTTTTGAAGCTGGAGGAGCGGAGATTTAATACTTTCGCTTCGCAAGCAGCTCCGGCGTCAGGTTGCTCTTGTCGAACAGCTCATCCTTCTGCACCGTGCGTTTGGGAATCGTTTTCCCCGCCAAGGTATCGTCGATCGCATCGAAGGCCTGGGGGCCCAGCAGCGGGTTGCATTCGACGACGCAGTTGATGGTGCCGTCGAGGATGGCCTGAAGGGCGGCATGGATGCCGTCGATGGAGACGACCATGATGTCCTTGCCCGGTGTGAGGCCGGCTTCCTGGATCGCCTGGATCGCGCCGAGGGCCATGTTGTCGTTGTGGGCATAGACGGCGGTGATATTTTCCTTGCCGACCGATTTCAAAAACGCGGCCATCACTTCCTTGCCTTTGCTGACCTGAAAATCGCCGTCCTGGCTGGCGAGGATTTTCATGTCGGGATATTTGGCCAGTTCATCGGCAAAGCCCTTGTGCCGATCGATGGCCGGTGCGCTGCCGGCCGTGCCTTGAAGCTCGACGATCCTGGCCTTTCCGTTGGTGTGCTTGGCCAGCCAGTCGGCGGCACGGTGCCCTTCCTCGACAAAGTCGGAGGCGATGAGCGTCACATAGAGGTCTTCCGGCGCACTCACGCCACGATCGACCAAGACGACTGGGATTTTCGCGTTTTTGGCTTCGCGCAGCACCTGGTCCCAACCCGTCTCCACGCGCGGTGCGAGGATGATGGCATTGACCCGCTGGGCGATGAAGGCGCGGATCGCCTTGATCTGCTTTTCCTGGTCTTCCTGGGCATCGGCAAAACGCAGATCGATATGGCGATTCTGTGCCTCGGACTTAATCGACTGCGACTCGGCGGTGCGCCAGTCGCTTTCCTCGTCTTCCTGTGAAAAACCGACGACTTTGCTGCCGGAGCCGGACGATGCCTCATGTTTATTGCATGAAATGGAAATACAACTGATCGCGGCGGCCAGCAGGAAAAGGCAGAGCGGTCGGAAAGTATTCATGATGCTTTCTCTCCAGAGTTCTATTGCTGATGGCCAGTCGTTTTGCGGATGTAGGCGACTTCCGCGGGGTCATAGGGCTTGCCGTCGGTATGGAAAATGTCGTGGAACCAGACGGGCGGCTCGCCGGTGTAATGCTTCTGCCAGGAATCCCAGGGATAGATCGTCTGCGTCTTGCCGGAGACAAATCCCCAGTTGTAGGCCCCCACTTTTTGCGACTTGAGGTAGCCCAGGTTGGGATCGAAATGGCTTCCCGCGGGGCGGGCCATGTATTCGGTGCAGAGCATCGGGCGGTCGTATCGGCGAAGGTGCTCGACCGCCTGCTTGAGCGTGTCGAGCGGCGCGTAGCAGTGGAAGCTGACGATGTCAGTCTGCTCGAGCTGCACGTGTTCCATCGGGGAAAGGTTGTTGGGATCGGGCCAGGTGCCGATCCAGACGCCGGACGTGATCGGCTGCGACGGGTTCACCTCGCGCGCCCAGGCGATCGCTTCATTGAGCAGCTTCAGAGCCATCTGCGGCTTATCGGGACGCTCGAGATGTCCGTAGCTGTTTCGATTGGTGTTGTCCGGCTCATTGAAAATGTCCCAGGCGTCGATCCGTTTATCGTCGCGGAAATGGCCGATGATTCCCTGAATGTAAGGCTTGAGTTCCGCGTGTCGGGCGGGATCTTCGAGAATCTCCAGCCCAGGGCACTGCACCCAGCCGGAGTTGTGGACGTGCGGGCGAGGCTCATGCTGCTTGCCGGGCTTGGGAAATGGATCCCAGCAACTGTCGAGCATGACGAACGTCACGCCGATGTGATGGTGATGGGCGATGGCGAGAAATTTGTCGATGCGATCGGTGAATCCGGCAGAGTCTTCGTTCCACGGAATGTTGTGCAGAAAAACGCGGATGCTGTTGAAGCCGAGCCCTTCTGCCCAGCCCAGCTCGCGATCGATCGTCGTTGGGTCGAACGTGTCGGCCTGCCACATCTCCAGCTCATTGATGGCGCTGCTGGGAATGTAATTGCATCCCACCAGCCAGGGCTTGTGGCTGTACCATTCATTGGCCTGCTGGGTCGTCCATCGCTCGGATGCCCGCGACGAAGCCGACAAAATCATCGGCAGCAGAATCACAAGACATGATAACAGCATGAGTTTATTCATAGAGCGAGACCTTCAGTGAGCGAGGAATATTTATCACCACAAGGCACGGAGTCACTTGGCGTTCTTGGCGCAAAAAGATCGGCTGCCTTCGCATCAGCATCAATTTCAGCAAAACTGCACCTCAGTGTCTCCGTGCCTCCGTGGTGAAATCTTCTGTAAGCCT
Source organism: Tepidisphaeraceae bacterium (assembly GCA_025450555.1). Classification (GTDB taxonomy): domain Bacteria; phylum Planctomycetota; class Phycisphaerae; order Tepidisphaerales; family Tepidisphaeraceae; genus JANWHF01. Next base: position 11,547 of record JANWHF010000021.1, read on the forward strand.
AAACGATTGCGCGAAAAATCGCACTGCGCCGTGGCTACTTCGGCGGCGGCTGGACTGCGCGAACGGAAGCGGCTCTTTGATAGGTGCTCCTGATCTCGCGCAGGGTGCCGCCGGTGAAATGGAAAACCAGAAGTGTTGGAAGGATCCCGAGTGCGACGATCAGCGTGGCGAGCGGTGCGAGGACAGCGATTTCAGATGACGTTGCATCGGGCATGCGTTCCTGAAGGACGCCCGGTGGACCTAGAAAAACCGACTGTGTGGCTCGTGCCATCGACACGGCCAACAGGATCAACCCAACGCACGTGGCGACTGCAATGGTAAAGACAGCCGTCGTTTCCACCTGGGCAAAGGAATGCGGCAGCGATTGCGGCTGCGAAACGCGGAAGATGCCAACGACGATGAGGATTTCGCCAACGAACATTGCGAGCGCAGGCAATCCTACCTGATTGGCCATGGAGATGACGGAAAGGGACCAGAGTTTGGGCATCGCCCCGGCAAGGCCGCCAAGGTGATCCATATTTGCATGACCGGCGCGGCGACGAACCATGTCGGCGATGAAGACCAGCGATGCGCTGCCGAGGGCGCTGGCGAGCAGAAGAAAAATGGTCCCGTTGAGTGCCGTGCGCGACATGACGGCAATGCCAATCAGAATCACGCCCGAGATGGCCGATGCCTGGTGGGCCAGAAAACGATGGAGATCGGGCTGGCTCAGCGCGCACAGCGCGTTGAACAGCAGGCACGCAACCCCCAAGGTTGCTAATGGCAGCCATGCATATGCTGCTACATCGGCAAAAGTGGGATAAGCGATACGCAGCAATCCGTAGGCGCCGCTGAGTAGAACCACCGGACTCAGAACCATCAGAATCGGCGCGGATGCCCGGGAATAAGCCGTCCCGATCCAGGCGCCGAATGGCAAGATCGCCATGCGAATCAGCATGGCCAGGAGGAAAAGGACAAAGGCAATAGTACGAAGTTTTGGCGCGATCGCAGCGTGCCGATTGATGATAGCAATTGCAACCACAAGCAGGATGCCGGATGCGATGGCATGGATGATCGGCCCATAGGCTCGATCTGCCCTTTGCTTGCTGCCACTCCGCGCAAGGAGCATCAGAAGAAATGTTGCAAGCTCCAGGAAAATGAAAAAGAGCCATGGACCCTTGGCCAGAAAGGTCCCCAGCGCGCAGGTCTTTAGCAGGAGCAACCTTGAGAAGAAAGGTCCAAATCGATCCGCCTCCTTCCCGGCTGCAGCGCATGCGAGCAGGAAGAGCAGCGCGGTGATGACCACAAGCGGCCAACACAGCCCATCGACCTCAAGCCGATAGGAAATTCGATGTCCACAGGCCATGGTTGCGGCGCTGTCGAAATGAATTTCACCTGAGTCGAAGCGCGCGGCCAGCGGAATCAGAAGCGCGACGATCAGCGTGACGGCGGAGAATCCAATGGCAATTCTTTTCGCAATGCGCGGGCGGCGCGCGGCCCAAAGCAGAAGGCTGCCGACGGCGGGCAGAAACAGGACGATGCTTAGAAGGTGATGCGCGAGCGAGTCCATGCGATGAGTCGGAGGCCGCGGGAGATCAGGCTTTGCCCGCGGTCGAGGATGTATCGGTCGAACCTTGAAAGCAGCATCGAGCCAATCATTGTAACTCTTGCAATAGCGATCTCATAAAATTCCTCGATCATCATCCCGCGCTCGAGCCAGGCGGCAATCCAGCGAAGCGGGGCAACCCTTTTAATCGTAGCGGCCAAGATTCGCTCGAACGGGAACAGTATGAGCGCCAGGGCGATGCCAAACAACCAGCCCCATTTCACCGGCCAGGTCGCGACAAGCGCTTCGCCATGATCGTGCGCCCACGCGGCGGGCGTAAACTCCGCGGCCGGCGCTTCGGCGATTCCTTCGGAACTTTCCAGAGCGCGTGCGGAGCGCGCCGCGGGCGGCGCGGGCCACATCTGAAAGAGACCAACGGTGCTGCCCATGGGGGCCAATGCATCACGCTGATGGAATTCGCTGGCAATCGCGCCGGACTCCTGGGCCGACGCCCGCAGCAGATTTGGCGCGCCCAGCATGCTGCCGGCAAAGATGCTGACGCCCGCCAGGATGATCAGCGGCGCCCAGAGAATCGGCGATTCGCGCGCCGATTGATAAACATCCGAATCGCGCGGCTTGCCTGCAAAAATCAGCAGCCAGCAGCGCGTCAGGTAAAAGGCGGATAAATATTCCGCTGCGATCGGTATCGCGAAAAGAAGCCAGTAACAGGCCGAGCGATTGAGGAACCGCGTGGCAAGCGTCGAGGTCGCGCCGGCATCGATGAAGATGCTCGTCCGGCTGTAATACCCCGACAGCCAGGGCACCCCTGCCGCGGCGGCAACGCCAATCGCAAACGCGAGAGCCGTCCAAGGCGTCTTGCGCCATAGGCCGCCGAGTTGCGCAAAGTTCGCTCGATGCCGCAGGCCGATCAAAGCGCTTCCCGCCGCCAGAACCAGCAGCGATTTGAAGAAGGCGTGCATGATCAGATGAAACAGTCCCCCTCCCCAACTGCCGATGGCGATGGCAAAGATGATCAGCCCCGCCTGCGAAAGCGTCGCGTAA
>JANWHF010000022.1 GCA_025450555.1 Tepidisphaeraceae bacterium
AACAGCTCTGGCGACTCGATCAATTGACCGATGGCACCTGGCGCATCCTGCCCAAGGCCGCCTCGGAGTCGAAAGATCCGCTGACGCTTTCAGCCGTCGGCAGCAGTTTCGCCACGCTGAAGAAATTTGATCCCGACAGCGATAAGCAGCGTTGGATCTTCAAAGCGATTGAGCTCCCGAATTCCTCGAACCCCACCCCGTGATGAACATTCGAAATATCTTCACCGTTGCTCTGGCCCTCCTTCTCACCATCTCACTGTTTGCCCTTGCGGCACAGGATTCGACCGACGGCAAGCAATTGCCATCGTCTCTCTCGCGCCCCGACTCGCCCGAGAAAGCCCCCGACGCCGATGGCTTCATGCAACGCTGGCTCATTCTCGAGCCCATCCCCGTCGGCAGGCAGCTCACCGATAGCGTCGTGCAAGCGGAAGTGAAACGCGAATACTTTCCCAACCAGCTCACCGTTCTCCCCCACGATGGCGACAAAGTGAAGGTGGACGGCGCCGATCTCACGTGGCACGCGATCGACACGCGGAACTACAACGTCAACCTCTATCATTTCGCACACGCCTACGGCAAACCTTCGGCCGATGTCCTCTTCTGGGCCGTCACCATCGTCAATTGTCCAAAAGAAATCCCCGATGTGCGCCTCGCCATCGGCTCCAATGCCGCGTCGGTCTGGTGGGTGAACGGCAAAGAAGTGATCGGAATCTACGGCGATCGCCAGACCGTCATCGACGATGGCGTCTCAAAACGGCTCACGCTCAAGAAGGGAGCCAACATCGTCCGCTGCGCCGTCATCAACGGCGGCGGAGCCACCGACTTTTGCGCGCGGTTTCTGGATAAGGATGACAAGCCCCTGAAGGGCTTCACCCTCACGCTCACCAAACCATAAGACTGATGGACCATCATCCAAGACCTTCCGCAGGATGCGTCCATGGCGTTCGGAACTCGCGCTTCAGCAGCTTGGTGGCCTCCGCATCGCCCGGCACCTCGCGCTTGGCCGGATCGTAGCTGAGCGGCCTTCCCAGTTGCATCGAGAGATTGGCCAGGATGCACGAAGCTGTCGAAATGTGCGCCTGCTCGATATCCGACAAAGGCTTGCCGCGCGATTCCACCGCCTCCAGGAAATTCTTCATATTCGCGCGCGTGGCCGGTGCGCCATCCAGATCGATATGCGGCTCGGTTACGTCCTCCGGGAACTGCTGCCGCTCGATGACACGATCTTTGTGAAGCGGCGTACCTCCGCCGCGGTCGGGAACAAAGTCGTAACCGGCCGGGCTGGCTTTGAGCGTACCTTTTTCGCCATAGATGATCAGCGCCCAGGAATATTTTGGATCGGGGGCTGTGCCCCACGTGCGATGCTGCCAGTTGATTTCGAGATTGGGGTATTTGAAAGTGACGCTTTGCGTGTCGGAGATATTCGACTTTCCACCGGTCTGCACGTAGATCCCGCCGCGCGAATACACCTGCTCCGGCCATCCCAGGCCCAGCATCCAGCGCCCCATGTCGAACATGTGTACGCACATGTCGCCGATGATGCCATTGCCATATTCCATGAAGGTGCGCCACCAGCGCTCGTGGGGGATCATGTCGTAGGGGCGCATCGGCGCGGGACCGGTCCACAGGTCGTAATCGAACCATTGCGGCGGCGTGCTGTTGGGCGGGTTGCCATTGGCGCGCATGTGTTGATAGCAGCAGATATCGACATGCCCGATCTTTCCCAGCATGCCGCTGTCGATGACCGTCTTCTTCGCATCGAGGATGTGCGGCGTCAGCTTTCGCTGCGTCCCCGCCTGCACGACGCGATTGTGCTTCCGCGCCGCCGCCACCATCGCCTCCCCTTCCAGCACATCCCGGCTGATCGGTTTCTGCACATAAACATCCGCCCCCGACTCCACCGCCGCGATCATCTGCAACGAATGCCAATGGTCCGGCGTGCCGACCAGCACGATGTCCAGGTCCTTCTCCTTGAGCATCTGCCGATAATCGGCGTAGGTCCGCGGGCTTTTATGCGACTTCTGCCGCCCCGCCACCATCTCCGCCGCCTGCGAAAGGCGGTGCTGATCCACATCGCACAGCGAGATCACTTCCACCGGCGCAACCTGGATCAATCGAAACAAATCATTTTTGCCATACCATCCGGTCCCGATCAGCCCCACGCGATAAGTCTTCTGCTCCGCCCCGTTGGCGACATATCCGCCCAGCATTGAGGCAGAAACTCCAGCCGCACCCATCTTCAAAAAATCCCGTCGGTTCATAAAAAATCCTGGGCCCTTTCACTGTTCCGCGAAGCAGCATACCGGCCCTTTCCAATCGCAAAATGACAAAGTTTGTCTCCACATGTTGATTCTTGACCGGCAGGCGCGCACGCCCACGTGGACGTCCGAACGATCTATGAAGGCGGAAGTGAAATGGTCAACTGATCGATTAACTGGCTTCGGCTTTCCTACCGGCTCGTGGCGATAGGCGAATCAGCAGGTAATAGACCGTCGGCGTGGCCACGAGTGAGAGAACCACCGAAATGCTCAATGCGCCGATCACGGCAATGGCCAGCGGTTGAAGCATGTCCGCGCCGGAGCCGACTCCCCAGGCCAGGGGAAGCATTCCGAGCGCTGCGGCCAATGAAGTCATCAGCACGGGGCGCAGACGGCGCCGGCCGGATTGAACCAAGGCTTCGACCACATCCAATCCTCGAGCACGAAGGTGGGCGACGTTGTCGAGCATCAGGATTCCATTTTTCGCGACGATGCCAATGCCGATGATCGCGCCCAGACGCGAAATGATGTTTTCTGATGTGCCGGTGATGTAGAGCGCGACGATGGTGCCGAGCAGCGCCAGCACCGCGCCGGCGACGATGGAGATCGGTTCGAGAAAGGATCGGAACTCCAGCAGGAGAACGGTGAAGACCAGCAGGATCGCCATGGCCATGACGATCATCAGATTGTGAAAGGATTCCTGCTGCTGCTGATATTGGCCGCCAAACTCGATGGTGCCGGGCGGGAAGCGAACGTCGTTTCCGAGCTTCGCGCGAATGTTGGCCATCACGCTGCCCAAATCGGCATTTTCCAATTCCGACGTGACCGCCACGTATTGGCGAAGATCATCGCGCCACAATTCAAGCTCGCCGGGTTCCTGGATGACATCCGCCACCTGATTGAGACGCACAGGTGGGCCGTTGGCAGGTTTGATCTGGATGTTCTGGAATGTCTCGATCCGATTGACCGCAGCGGGATTCAGCATCACGCGGATATTCATGACGCGATCGGCTTCGAGCACTGAAGAAGCGACCTGTCCGAGCTTTGCCGCGCTGACGGCGGCGGCGATGTCGGACGCCGTCAGCCCATAGCGTTGCGCGTCATCGGACCGCACGCGGAAGGTCAGTGATGGTCCGGCAATGACCAGGCCATTGTTGCTGTCGGCCACGCCCTTAATTTCGTCGATCTGCGCCTGGATGGCCGGGGCGGTTTGCTTCAGGAAATCCAAGTCGTTGGAATAAATCTTGATCTCGACCGGCTTGGGCGCGCCCTGAAGATCGCCAATCAGATCGCCGAGCATGCCATGCAGATCCATATCGATCTGCGGCTCAATCTTCTTCAGGCGCCCGCGGAGTTCATCCATGATCTCTTCGGTGCTTCGCTTGGCGGTGGGACGAATTTTCACGAGGAAATCACCGGCATTGGGTTCGGTCAGCTCCAGTCCGAGGGCCACGCCGGTGCGACGCGAGAAACTTTCGATATCCGGCGTATTCTTCAACACCTTTTCAATTTCATTCAGTGCGCGATTTGTTTCCGTGAGGCTGGTGCCTGGCGGGCTGACGATGTAATCGAGCACGAAGCCGCGCTCTTCGAGCTTTGGCAGCAGATCCGATTTGAGCCGGCCATAGATATCGACGCCGGCCAATACCAGAAGTCCGCAGAAGATCACCGTGATGAAACGGTGGCGAAGCGCGCTTCTTACCGCTTTTTCATAGACACGATTGACGGCGCGCAAAATGAAGCCGCCCTCTTCCATGCCGTGGCCGGTTTCCTTGGGCTTCACCCGGATGATCCAGGCAGCCAGCGAGGGCGTCACCGTGATCGCCAGAACAAGCGACATCAGCAGCGAAATCGTCATGGTGATGGCCAATGCCCGGAAGAAAACGCCCGGTACGCCATCGAGAAATGCCAGCGGAATAAAGACAACGACCGGCGTCAGCGTTGAGCCAGTCAGCGGTAAAAAGATTTCTGATACCGCTTCGTGGACTGCTTTCAATCGCTCGACGCCTGTGGCCATCTTGGTATGAATTGCTTCGACCACCACGATGGCATCATCGATGACCAATCCGATGGCCGATGCGATGCCGCCAAGTGTCATCAGGTTGAAGGACATGTGGAGCTGGCGCATGGCCAACAGCGTGACCAGCACCGTCACCGGGATGACCACGATGGCGACAATCGTCGAGCCAAAATCCTTCAGAAATGCCAGCAGAATGACGACCGAAAGCAGCAGCCCAAAGAAGATGGCCTCCCATACGCTCCGGACCGAATCGCGCACCAGCAGCGACTGGTCATAGAAGAAGGCCAGCTTCATGTCCGCCGGAAGCTGCTTTTTAAGCAGGGCCATCTCCTTCTTGAGCGCATCGACGATTTCAACCGTCCCACCCTCCGGCTGACTGCGAATCATGATCAGCACCGCCGGCGTTCCATCGGCGGTGACAATCGTATTGGCTGGCTCCTGCGATCGGACCACCTTCGCAAAATCCTTCACACGAATTGGCCGGTCCTGCGCCATCGCGACAACCAGATTCTCGATGTCGGCAATGGAATGGACTCGGCCATCGACCAAGGTCAGGTAAAGCGTATCTTTTTCTTCGTGAAGACCTCCGGCCGCGACCATGTTGCTTTTGGTCAGAGAATCGGACACTTGAGACAGCGAAAGATTCAACTGCGCCAACCGAAGCGGGTCGGCGACGATGTGATACTCCGGCTCGCGCCCGCCAACCAGATCCACCCGCGCGACGCCGTTAATTCGCAAAAAGCGCGGCCGGATGATTTCCTCGGCCGCCACGGTCAATTCCCGCAAGGGCCGGCCGGGGCTGGTCAGGCTGATGCCGGTGATGGGGAACGTCGAAAAGGTCATTCGCGTGGCGCGTGCGTCCACCGTCGAAGGCAGCGACGATCGAACCTGATCCAGACGGGTGCGCGCCTGCAGTTCCGTCTGCTGCATATCAACGGACCAATTAAAATATACGTTGATGACGCTGGAGCCACGGCCGGTCGTCGAGCGGATGTTGACCACGCCGGGGATGTCCTTCATCGCCGCTTCGATTGGCTTGGTGATCGTCGCCATCATCTCGCGCACCGGCATATCGCCGTTGTCCACCATGATGGTGACGCGTGGGAAATTGGTCTGCGGAAAGACGCTGGATGGCATCGAGGTGGCGGAGTAGATGCCGCCCAGACACAGCCCGACGGCAATGAAAAAGATTGCCTTCCAGTGGTGCGTCGAGATTTGACCGATCGAAAATGGCATGAGGATCAGACGTCTTCGCTATCGTGGTTCAATCAAGCACTTTGATTTTGGTTGCCTGCGGGAGTCCAAAAGCGCCGGCAGTAACGACGGTGTCGCCTTCCTTTAATCCGTCGGCGGAAATTTCGATCTGGCCGTTTTCTTGAAAGCCGGCTTTAACCGTCTTGCGCGTCGCCTGATCACCCTCGACCAGCGCGATCACACTGTCGCCATTTTCATCCGTCACCACCGCCTCCCTGGGCACCGCCAGCACGTCTTTATGCTCCTCGGCAATGATCCGCACCCGCACCGACCGCCCCGGCAGCAATCCCACGTCGCCCGGCAGCGCGATGATCACCATCACCGCGCCGGTCTTTGGATCCACCTGCGGGCTGACGAACGAGACCTTTCCGATCACCGGCGTATCGTTCGATTCGCCCACGAAGATTTGCGCGGATAACCCGATGGCCCTGGCGGGTAACTGCTCGGCAGGCACATCGACGTCCACCATGAGCCGATCGGTCGCGATGAGCTGCACCAGCGTTTTCGTCGGATCGACGCTTTCACCCGGATTGACCAGAAGCTGCACGACCGTCGCATTAATGGGCGACTTGATGGAAAGCATTTCGCGCTGAACCTTCGCCGCCACTGCTGCGGCATTCGCTTGGGCGACTTTGGCTTCTTCCTGCTTCAGTTCCTCGGGAGTCGGAGAATGCTCGAGCAGATTTAGTTGCTTTTGTGCAATCGCCAGATCGATCTTGGCTGAAGCCAAATCACTCTTTGCCTGTTCGACCGTCTTGGTGCTGGCGCTTTGGTCGACTGCAAGCTGTGTGACCCGCGTGTAATTCTGCTGCGCCAGATCCATCGCGCCTTGCGCCTTATCCACCGCCAGTTTGGCAATCTGAAGTTGATCGGGACGAGGTGTCGCCTTTAGCGCGGCAAGAGAGGCCTGCGCCTGCGCAAGAGCCGCCGCCGCCTGCTCTTCGACGGCTCGTGCTACGCGATCATCCAGTTGGATCAGCACATCGCCGGCATGGACCTGCTGGCCCATCTTGCATTGCACATGCAAAACGACACCCGTCACGGGAGAAGCGATATTGGCGCTGCCGGCCATCTGCCCCGGCCCTGGTGGACTCGGAGCGACGATGCCGAATCCTTCGACATAACGATGCAGCGTAGCCACCACGATATGCGCCGTGTGAACGGGGATGGCGTTCTTGGTCGTATCCGGCTCTTCCTCCTCCGGAGCCGCTTCTTCTTTCTTCTGACCCAGCTTCTTCACCAGATGCTGAACTGCCGAGTCTTTGGGCAGATGATTGGCGATGAGGTCGTTATTAAAATAGACGATCCAGGCGATGACCAGCACCGCCATCACCGCGAAGAATAAAACAGTTTTGAGCCATTGGGGAAATTTTTTCATTGCACCGGTCCTGCCGCGGGTTGCGACGCTGGAGGCTCTTGTGCATTGGGAAGAGTCGACGGAAGTGTCGCGGGCATCATGCTCGGCCGCGTTTGCGGCGCGGTCAATCGCGCGGCAACTCCCCCGCCACCGACGGCGCGCTCGAGCTTCGCCCGCGCCACAGTCACCTGTTCTTCGAGGCTGACAATCTTGCTGAGCGTCGTTTCATAGTCGTTCTGCGCGAGCAGCATGATCGCTAAATCGGTGTCGCCGGATTGATACGCGCGCTGCGCGCTTTCCAATAGCTGTTGTTGAAGCGGAAGCAGCCGATTTCGAGCATCGAATAATGCTCGACGCGCGTGCAAATAGGTGGCGTACATCGATCGCACATTCTGAATGACTTCGAGCTGCGCTTCGGCCAAATCATGGCGAGCCGCAATGCGCTCGGCTTTGATTTTCGCGCGGGCCGCCTGGCCAAAATCAAAAATAGGCAGCGGAACCGTCGCCACCGGCCCGAGCCGCCATTCCGGATCATGCTCGCCATGCGCGCCCATTTCGCCGCCCGCCAGCGGCGGGAGGGCCGCTCCCTTCACCTCTTCGCCCAGCGCGCGAAGTTCCCAGACCTTCGCCGAGATTTCCGGTCGATTGGCCAGTGCCGCATCCACCCAATCCGATTCGGCGGCAAGCCCCTCGGAAGGCGGCCGCCAGGGCGACAATTCCCATTGGCCATCCGTCCGCGCGTAGCCCAGCAAACGATTCAGCGTGAGCCGTTCGTCATTCTGCTGAAGAGAAAGATCCGATACTTCCAGCTCGGCCGCCATGAGCTGCGAATCAATGGTGAGCACATCCAGCTTCGTCGCATCGCCTAGTTCCAGACGTCGCTGGGCCATATCCCGAAGCTTCTGCAAGCGCTGGCGTCGGTTCTGGGCATTCTCGATTTCAATGCCGATTGATCGCGCCGCCGCAAAGGCCTCTTCGACTTCATCAATCACATCCAGCACGGTTACCAGCGCCGTCGAAGCCGCCTCGCGCAGTCGATTGTCAGCCGCCGAGATTTGTGAAGGCTTCTGCAGCAGCGATAGCAGGTCGGCCGTCAACGACGGTTCGAAAGCCGTGTTACTTGGCTCAATCGCGTAGCGAATATCGATCGTCAGGATCGGATTGGGCAGCAGTCTCGCCTGATTCGCATCGGCTTCGGCAACGCGCACGTGCGCCAGTGCGGCCTGAATGCGCGGATCGCGCGAGAGGGCAATGCGAATGGCGCGCTCCGGCGTCAGCGTTCGATCCGCGGGCGGCGGTGGATCAAACGGCGCGGCATGCTCGCGGAAGACAATCGCCCCGTCGATCCCGCTCAGGCGTGCCGCTTGCGCCGCAACATCCGGCCTGCTTGCGGCGCATCCCGCAAGCATTGACGACAATACCGCCAAAGCGATCAACCGCTTCACCACGCCGACCCCGAATCAATTCTGCAATTCAATCGTTAAAGACAGCGACCCCCTTACTTACCTCATTCCATGCCGTAAACCAAAACCTTGAAGCTGTTGGCGTCAGTTCGGGATTTGGCGTTGGGCAGATAAATGCGATGCGTTTTCGTATCGACTGTTATCGTCCGTGCGCCGCGCTCGGTGGTGAGCGTCTGCACGACGGTGAGCTTGTCGGCTTCCACTTTTGCAATCGTTACCGTTCCACTTCCGCCCGCGGAAACGAATCCCAGATGCGTTTCCGGATCGAAGGCCGCCGCATCGACGCCCTGCCCGCAATCCACTGACGAAACCACTTTGCCATTCGTGGCATCCATCATGACCATCTTCGAATTGCTGCCCCCGATGATCAGCCGATGCAGGGCCGGATCGTAAGCAAGACCGGTGGCCTCCGCGCCTGGAGCGATCGGCCAATTCGCGATCACCTTGTGCTGCTTCATATCGATGACGGCAATCTCGCTCTTGTTTTCAAGATTGACGTAGACCCGCCCCGAATCTCCGTCGGCCACACCCGTCTCCGGCTTCCCGCCGAGGTCGATGGCTGCTTCGATTACTTTGCCAGTCTTGGCATCGTAAACCGTTGCGGTCCGGCCGCGGCCATTGAAGGTCCAGACGGTTCCGGATTTCGGCTCATAGAGAATCGAGTCCGGATTGGCGCCAGTGGAAACTTTCTGAATCAGCTTGAGATTCGTGAGGTCGATGATGCTCGACTTGTTCTCCTGCCCGTTGCTGGAAAAGCAGCGCTGCAGCTCCGGTGCAGTCACAAAACCATGAATGCCCGGCGTATCGGGAATGCTCCCCACCACCTTATCCTGCTGCGTGTCAACGACGACCACCTTCGTGCCATGCGTGACATAAAGGCGATGGCCCGCCGAATCGGCGTAGATGTAGTCCCAACCCCCGCCGCCACCGATTGGAATATCCTTGACGAATTTGTAGTGAGGCTCGGCCGCCCCGGCCTGGGCGGCCAACATCACCAGCATAACCAGCAGCCAACTCGATATTTGAAATCGTCGCATTCGAAAAATCTCCTTCCACTAACGGAGTTGCGCATCGTTTCGGTAACCGCCGATGCTAGCCGGCAAACATGACGAGAAGATGATGAGCCAAGGAGGATCCATTTGCTCAATCGCAGGCGCAGCCAAAACATAGGACTGTGTCACACCGTCGAGCGGCGCCTTCTTTTCCCGCCCCCGCCTACTCGCGGGGGAGGGCTGGGAGGGGGCTCGGGCACTGAAATCGCGGTTTGGCGACCCGCCCCGTCCTCTCATACAATTTGATCGCACAAGCAACTCCCCCGGAGCCGACTGCATGCATTTTATTCTCGCGACGGTCGGCACCGACGGTGACATTTTTCCACACATCGGCTTGGGCGCGGT
>JANWHF010000023.1 GCA_025450555.1 Tepidisphaeraceae bacterium
CCCGATTTGTCCCCCATCGCTCCACCCGCTAAGATGCCCGCCCTTTGGTGGGAGGACTCTTTGGCGGTGCCCGAGGCATCAACCATTCAAGCGAATCCGGGCGTTCAAACGGTGCATCCATCCGCGTCGCGCCGCACTTCGCGTCTGCTGCGCGCTCGAACCAGTGCCCCCCTGCGCCTCGGTGGTCGTCGTCGCCCAAGTCATCAGGCCCTTTGGATTCGCGTCGCCATCATCGCTTTGCTGGCGGCCGCCTATACGTCGGTGGTGGTGCATTACTCGATGCGTCGAGGTCGGCTGATCGTCTTTCCGACCTACGACGATGTCTCTTACATTAACAATGGCTTATGGCGATTGCAGACATTTTATGATGCCGGGCCGGCAACCGTGCTTCATATGTATCGCGAGCAGCCGCCGCATTCGCCTTATTCGACGGTTATTTCTTTCTTCGCCTTTGCAATATTTGGCGTCCATGACTGGGCGCCGTATGCCGCCAATGTCTTGCTGATCCTGGGATTCTTCGGGTTTGCCGATTACCTGCTTAGAGGGTGTCCGCTCTGGCAGAAGCTGATCGTGTTTCTGCTGCTGGCTTCTTTCCCGCTGCTTTCATGGTCGGTTCAGGAATTCCGGGCGGATCATGTATCGGCCCTGCTTCTGGCAATGGGCCTGATCATGGTTCTCAAGCAGCCGTGGGTAAATTCCTCGCGCCGGCATCAGATCATGGCGGGCGTCTGGTGCGGACTTGCGATCGCGAGCAAGCCCCACATGTTTATCAGCGTTGGGCTTCTGCTGGGCACGTCGCTTGTGCTGGCGACGTTATGCGATCGATTTGGCAGCCGGCTGCGGGCCAATGCGCGGCAGATCGCTCAAAGCTGGGCATATTGCCTGGCCCCGGCGATTCTCATTCCGCTGCCTCATTTTCTGGTTGGCAGCCGTGAGGTGCTGTCTTACATCGGCGAAAACGTTTTCGGCGCCAACAAAGATATCTGGCAAACCAAAGGTACGCTCGCCTATCACATCCTTTACTATCTCACGGGGCCTGGCGGGCATGCCGCGTTTGGCGGGACGATCAATCCCTCGCCCACCTGGCCGCCGGTGGGGATTCCGAGCCATTTGCTTTTGATCATCATCATTCTTGCCGCAGCTGTCCTTCGCATCCTATGGCGCAGGCGTCGCACCGAAATCGTTCGAGCCGGTTGCTTTGCGCTGTTGTTGTTCGGCGCTTATCTGATTCCGACCGTATTGAAGACCAAGAGTTATTTCTTCGGACTTGGATTCCAGACGCCGCTGCTATTGGTGACGATTTTGGCGCTGGGCGACTTGCTGCGATCGGAGCGGCTGAGTTTCCGACGCGTTCCTGTTGCCGCGGTGGGACTGATCTGCATGACCTGTTTCGCGGTGGCAGCCTGGGGCTGGCCGCCCGCCAACGGCGATTTTGGAGCCAACTGGGTGCGCAACCGCCGTGAGATTGCTTATGGGATTTACGACGGCATCCGCGACAATCCCGATTACATCGGCCCGCATGTCTATATTCCCTGTGCGGGCGAGGTGAATGACGATCTGCTCAACTACCTTGCACGCAAGGAGGGGCGCGATCTGACCGCTTACGGACCCAAGACGACGCCGGAAGATCCGGCAACGTCACTTGCCGAATTCAATAAAGCACAGTTTGTGGTCAGTGCGGACCAGGGCAGCGCGCTGATTGCCGATTTTCTGCCTCAATACAGAATTCAGGATCAACTGAATCGAATCCTCAAATCCCGGACCGATTACGCGCTGGTCGGCCGATACATCTATCACCAGACCGGCCTGGGTTACTATCTCTTCGAGCACATTGGCCCCTTCTTTGGCTGGCGCCCGGCTACGGGCATGGGATATCTGGAAGGCCCTTATCCGACCAATGTGCTGCCGGCCTACGTGCGATGGGGCTATGGGCCTTCATCGGCGATCAGCATGAATGACCAGAGCGGCGGGCATTTCAACTTGAGCTTCAAGGCGCGAAATATTTTTCCCGGGCAGTTGATAACCATCAAGCTCGATGGGCGAGTTTTGCGCGAAGTTCCCATGACGGCTTCGCAGGAGTTTGAGCCGATTGAAACCTCTTTCGACGCAAAGGCGGGTCCGCACACCATCGAGATGGATTATTCGAAATGGGAACAGGTGCAGTCCCGTCCCATGGCGGTCCTGTTTTCCAGTATCGTGATCCGCGCTGCAAAGTGACAACTGAGCGTTTCATCGTGAACCCCATGCGACCATCGCGCCAGGACAGCGCGCGGGTGCTTCGCCGCCAGCACTCCGCGCCCTTGCGCAGCCTTGGGAATCGGCGGCCCGTCGATCAGCGTTTATCGCTTCGCATTGGATTGATCGTCATTCTGGCGGCGGCTTATACGGCGCTGGTCATCCATTACTCGATTCGGCGCGGTCGGCTGATCTCATTTCCGACCTACGACGACGTCTCCTACATGACCGACGGGCTGAAGCGATTGCTGACGTTCTACGCGACCGGTCCGAAGGCAGTCTATGACATGTACCTTCAGGTGCCGCCGCATGCGCCGTACTCGACAATTGTTGCATTTTTCTCATTTGCAATTTTCGGTGTGCATGACTGGGCGCCCTATGCGGGGAACGTATTGCTGATCCTCGGATATTTTGGCTTTGCCGATTACCTGCTGCGCGGACTTCCGCTCTGGCAGAAGCTGGTTGTCTTTGCATTTCTCGCCTCCTTTCCGCTGCTGACCTGGTCGGTCCAGGAGTTTCGTCCCGATCACGCGGCGGCCCTGCTGCTGGTGATGGGGCTGATCATGATTCTCAAGCAGCCGTGGATTACTTCATCCTGGCGGCATCAGATCATGGCGGGCGTCTGGTGCGGATTGTCGATCGCAGGCAAACCGCAAACGTTTCCGAGCGTGGGATTGCTCTTGGGGATGACGCTGGTGCTGGCAACTTTGTCCGATTGCTTGGGATATCGATTGCGCGCTTCGCCGCGCCGGATCGCGGAAAGCTGGGCGCGATGCGTGCTGCCGGCCATTTTCATTCCGCTGCCTCACTTTCTGGTGGCGTGGCGCGAGATATGGGCCTACATCGAGATGAATGTCTTTGGCGCCTACAGGGACGTCTGGCAGACCAAGGGCACATTGATGTTCCACCTTCTCTATTATCTGGTTGGGCCGGGCGGGCAGTCGGCGTTTGGCGGGACGATCAATCCGACCAACTGGCCGCCGAGGGGAATTCCAAGCCACCTGATTCTGCTGGCAATTATTCTGGGCGCGGCGGTCATCCGCATCTTTTGGAGACGCCGGCGATCGGAAATGGTCCAAACCGCCTGCTTTGCGATTCTGATCTTCACGGCCTATGCAATTTCCGCGGAGCTGAAGAATAAGAGCTACTTTTTCGGGCTTGGTTTTCAGACGCTGCTCGTCCTCGTTTCGGTGCTGGCGCTTCGCGGCCTATTTCTTGGCGAGCGACTGAAAGCGCGCCCCTTTCCCTTCGCGGCAGTCGCATTCGTGTTTCTGACATGCGTGGGCGTCGTCGCCTGGGGATGGCCTCCGGAAAACGGAGACTTCGGCGCCGATTGGGTGCGCAATCGCAACGAGATCGCCTACGGCGTCTATCGCGACATCCGCGATAATCCGGATTATACCGATCCAGTTGTATTCATTCCTGCGCCGGGCGACGTCAATCGAGACTTGATCAATTATCTTGCCATGAAAGAGGGACGGTCGATTGTGCCCTATGAGCCGCCGGACCTTTCATCGAATTTGGATTATCCGGTTGCACAATTTGATACGGTCAATTTTGTCATCATCGCCGACCAGGGGTGCGGCCTGATCGCAGATTTTTTTCCGCAGTACACGATTCAGGACAAGCTGATCAAAATTCTGCAATCGCGACGGGATTATGCGCAGGTGGGCCGATATCTCTTTCACAAAACCGGATTAGGTTATTATCTCTTCGAGCATATCGGCGCCTTCTATGGCTGGCGGCCAACATCGGGGATGGGATTTCTGGAAGGTCCTTATCCGCAGAATGTGCTGCCGCCCTACGTGCGATGGGGCTATGGACCTTCATCGACGATCAGCATGAATGACCAGAGCGGCGGGCGTTTCAATTTGAGCCTGAAGGCGCGAAATATTTTTCCGGATCAGGTGATGACGATCAAGCTCGATGGGCGGGTTCTGCGCGAAGTTCCGATGGAGGCTTCGCAGGAGTTCAAGAGCTTTGAAATTTCCTTTGATGCAAGTCCGGGCGCGCACACAATTGAGATCGACTATTCAAAGTGGGAACAGGTCATGCCCCGTCCGACGGCCGTGCTCTTTTCCAGCATCGTGATCCGCGCGGCGAGGTGAATCAGAAAAAATTGTTTTACCACAGATGCACGGAGACACGGAGGTTTCGTTCTGGTGAGGTGAGAGCCGCTGCGAGATGCGCTGTCCGTCTTGCGCCAAGGACGCCAAGGGAGCCAAGAGCGCCAAGAAATTCTTTTTATAGTTTCTTCTTGGCGCATCAGTGGGCGCAAAGAGCAAACACAAAAACCCGATTCAAATTAATTTTCTCGCCTCGGCCCATCGCTTCAGCACAACCCGGCCTCCGTGTCTCCGTGCCTCCGTGGTGAACTCTCTTCTGACTTTCTGAGAGGTCGCGATTCGCTGACATAAATCATAAATTTGTTCAGCAACAAATCTATCGGGGGTATAAATGCGACCATGAAATCAATCGCCATGCTCCTGGCGGCTCTACTCACTCTTGCCGCGATTCCAACTCAGGTCGATGCGAAGGATGCAGCGCCTCGGAAATTGATTGAGTTCGGGTGGGATGAGCCGGATACTGCCTTCATGCGGGCGCACATCGCGGAGATGGAGAAGACGCCATTCGATGGCTGCGTGTTTCATGCACGTTGCATCGGCGCGGATGGGAAGGCTGCCAACATGCTGTGGGACGATTGGGGTAAGCACGCTTATACCGAAGCCGAGATCAGGCCGGCGATTGACGACCTGAAAGGCACCCCATTCCACCGATTCACCGATAACCTCTTGAGATTCAACGTCTCGCCGGGCGACGTGGACTGGTTCGACGATTACTCGTCGATCGTGAACAACGCCGAGCTCGCGGCACGGATCGCGCGCGAGGGGCATTGCGCGGGAATCCTCTTCGACACCGAACAGTACGACCATCGGCTTTTCGATTACCGCGCGCAGCGCGACACGGGAAAAAAATCGTGGGATGAATATGCCCGCCAGGCCCGGCAGCGCGGTCGCCAAGTCATGAACGCATTTCAGAAAGGTTATCCCGGCATCAAACTGCTGCTGACCTTCAGTTTCTCGCTCCCCTACCAGGAGACGCGCGGCGATGCATCGAAATTACCAACCGCCAGGTATGGATTGCTTGCGCCGTTCCTGAACGGAATGGTCGATGCAGCAAACGAGAACGTGCAAATCATTGACGGCTTCGAAAGCTCGTATGGTTACAAGGACATCACGCGATTCGATACGGCCAGCGATTTGATGCGCGATCGCGTTAAGTCATTCGTGGATGACAAGCAGAAATACCCGAAGGTTTGCCGCGTTGGATTTGGCGTCTGGATCGACGAGGACTGGCGCAAGACCGGCTGGAATGCGGAGGATGTGTCGAAGAACTTCTATTCGCCTGATGCTTTAGAGGAGACGGTGCGCAAGGCGCTGGAGAGCAGCGACGGGTATGTCTGGATTTACACCGAGCAGCCGAGGTGGTGGTCGGACGCGGGCGGGCCAGTGAAACTTCCGGCGGCTTACGAGAAGGCGGTTCGTCGCGCGAGATCGCAGCCGCCAAATCGAAAATAACGGGGACGCAGCTGGGACGCAGCTAGTTTTTCAAAAAAAGTAGCTGCGTCCCAGCTGCGTCCCCGTTTTCGCTCTGGGGCTAGACGTTAGTGGTGATGATGTGCGTGGTCGCGCGCTTCGCCGGCACGGAGCGGGCGAAGCGTGCAGTACATGTCTTTGGGATCGCAGCCTTCCACTTCGATCTGAACGGTTGTATGCGTGATGTGAAAATGATGTTCGAGTTCCTCGACCACGGCGCGCAGAACCTGCTGCCCTTCCCGAATGCTTTGCTCGGCAACGACTACGTGGCAACTGCACGCAATCACGCCTGACCCGAGCGTCCAGACATGCAGGTCATGAACATCCATTACGCCCGGCACATGACTGATTGCTCTCTCAACTTTTGCCATGTCCATGCCCTGCGGAACGCCTTCGAGCAGAACATTGGTCGATTCACGGAGGATCGACCAGGAGCTGGCGAGAATCAGCAGCCCGATCAGGATCGAGCAGATCGGGTCGGCCAGCGGACTGCCGGTTAAAACGACAATCACGCCCGCGACGACCACGCCGAACGCGGCCAAGGCATCGCCGAGCATGTGCAGATACGCGCTGCGGATGTTGAGATCATCCTTGGCCGAGTGATGCAGCCAGGTGGCGATTAAGCCATTAACCAGAATCCCGGTGAGCGCCACGCCAATCATGACCTGGCCGCGCACGAGCGTCTGAGGATGGAAAAGCCGCTCGACTGCCTGCCAGAGAATGAGTCCGGCAATGACCACCAGCGATGCGGAATTGATCAGTGCCGCGAGAATTCCGACGCGATGGTAGCCAAACGTGCGATGGGCCGAACTTGGCCAACTCGCGGCGCGCAGCCCATACCATGAGAGTAGAAGTGCCAGCGCATCGGCAAGATTATGTCCCGCATCGGAAACCAGCGACAAACTGTGCGACCAAAGACCGCTGCCCAGTTCAGCGATGACAAATAGAAGCGTTAACCCCAAGGACAGAGCGAGGCGACGACCTGCCAGGTGGTGAGCGTGAGAATGCCCGTGGGAATGCGACATTGTTTCTGCCAATCAAGAGAATCATGAACATTGAGAGAAGTCAATTCGCGCATTCATCGCGAGCTCCACTGCGCCGCATCCTTCAGAAGAATGGTTTCAAATGCCCTTTGAGCCAGCAGTACCCCCGTATAAAGTTAAACTCGGCAATAAAATTCATCAGCCCGCTTGCATTCAGGCGATACGAAGCTAGGATGAATTCGTGGTTTGGGCTTCGGGAATCGAACGATGGGGTTCGGTGACCGAGATTACAGGAGCCATGACGGCCCCGGACGACAACTTTGTCGGCGGGGTTATTTTTTTTGCAATGACCGGTTCCATTAAGGGACCGATGTAACAATCTTCTCTCTCAACCGTCCGGCCTCCCCTCCGGACGCATCCCCAAAGTTGAGAGCCCTCAGCCGCGGATCCCCCCGTCCGCGGCCTTTTTTTGCGCTAAGAATTCCCGCCAACCATTGCCTGCACCTGATCCACCTCGGCAGGCGTGGAGCCGGCGCCTTGCCAGCGGAAAGCAGCCACCTTCACCATGAATGTTTGGCCGGGCATGCTTAAGCCGTCCAGATCGGCGGCGGTGACGGTGCAGGAGGTTGCATTCGGCGGCAATTGCGCGGGAATCATGACATCACCGTTGTCCGACGTGAAGCTGACGGAGTAGCCATCTTCATCGGATGAATTGTCATCCCATGTCAGGCTGAATGAGCCGCCCGTCAAAGGAGTCACGACAAGATTGGTTGGCGCGTTCGGAGCGACGACGGCGCTGGTGGAATTGCTGTAGGGACTATTGCCGCCGCTGCCCAGGGCCATCACGCGATAATACATGGTTGCGCCGTCGGCCAAGCCATTTTGGACGTAGCTGGTCACATTGGCTCCGAGGGGAGCAAGGTTGCTGTAATGAACACCGTCGGCTGAGGATTGGAGCTCATAGCCAGTTTCGTCGCCGACGTCCGACCAAGTGATGGTGGTCTGGCCATTGCCCGTTGACGTTGCGCTGATCTGTGCGGGGGCGGCAAAGCCGTTGGTGACCTGCACCCACTGCGATGAGCCGAAGGTGGGGATATCGCCGGTCGGCTCGAGATAGAACCAATAGGTTGCGCCGGCCGCCAGGGGCGTGCCATCGGCAAACTGCGTGACGGCATATTGCGTCGCCGTCGGGCTGACCGAGCCATCCACAAGAATCGAATTGAAACTGCTATCGGTGGCATAAAGCTGCAAGCTCGTGGCGAGCGTCGAAACGTTGGTCCAGGTGAGATTCACGGTGCCGGTTGTGGTCACCG
>JANWHF010000024.1 GCA_025450555.1 Tepidisphaeraceae bacterium
CCATTGGTGTCGTTGGCATGGACGATGTTCCCCGGATCAACCAGCCGCAGGCCGACAAGGCCGGTTAATGGAGCCTGGATGGTGCAGTAGCCGATCTGTACGTTGGCATTATCGATCTGCCCCTGGTCGCTCTCGATGGAGCCCTGAAGTTGCTGCACCAGGGCCGCCTGCGTATCCACCTGCTGTTGCGTGACGGAAAAATTCTGCTTTAGAAGCTGCTGATAACGAGTCAGGTCGAGCTGCGCATCTTTGAGGCTTGCCTGATCCTTGGCCAATTGTCCTTTGGCCTGGGCAAGCTGGGCCTGAAACGGCCGAGGGTCGATCTCCGCCAGCAAATCACCCTGATGAACCAACTGCCCTTCCGTGAAGTTGATCTTCATCAACTGCCCATCGACTCGGCTGCGGACGGTAACAGTGTTGAGAGGGACAACCGTTCCAAGACCCTGAAGATAAATATCCATGTCGCCGCGCTGGACCTTGGCGGTGACGACGTTGATCGCGCGGTTGCGCGCCCCCGCACCGGCGCCTGCCGCGAGGGCGGATGTTTCCTTCACTCTCTTATAAACAAACCACCCCAGGGCGCAGACGCCCACGATCAGCAGGAAGACCACCAGCATCCACCAATGGGAGCCGCTGTGCTGGCGGACGACGATCGCGCGTGATTGACTGGGGGGATCCATGGAGTGAGTTCGTCCGTACTGCCCCTCGGAATTATTGTGCATGCGTAATCACCTGCCTGCCCCCATGCAAGGGTAAAGACCCGCGGACCCGATCGATCGTTAGGATTAGTCTGAATCTCCGCGCGCCCTTGCCACCGGCTTCTACATCCGGCCCAACTATTTTGTTTACATGCTAACAATTGGAGCTGAATCCGGCTGCTATCGATTCTGCAGAACGCAAGTGATTTTCAATGGAATGCGAATTCTTATCGGACCTGTTGCGGGCATCATTGTGTCATTCACCCCGCCTTTGGCGCGTTGACGCGCCTTCGGATTGCACGACAATCCGCCTTCGATGCGGTGGCTGAATCTTCTGGGCTGCATGGCGATACCGGCTGCGCTGCTGGTCCATTACCTTTGCCGCTCACATACCAATTGGGAACCCACCGTCACCTTTGCGCTGGCGGGGATCGGAATCATTCCCCTGGCATCCTTGATGGGGCAGGCCACCGAGCAGTTGGCTGAGCAGACTGGGCCGACCTGGGGTGGGTTGCTCAATGCGACGTTTGGAAATGCCGCTGAATTGATCATTGGAATCGTCGCCGTCTCCAAAGGCTTGGGCGACGTCGCCAAGGCATCGCTGACCGGATCGATCCTGGGTAATCTGCTACTGGTGGGCGGCGGCGCGATGCTTGTCGGCGGGCTGGGACGCGAGCGGCAGTTTTTTTCCCGCGCATCATCCGAAGCCAATGCCGGACTTCTGGTGCTTGCGGTCGCGGGAATGATGCTGCCGGCCATCTTTCATTTCAGTTTTCATGCCCAGGACGCTCATCTGCTGGAACACGAAATTGGCATGTCGGTGGGTACGAGCGTGATCCTGCTGATCGTCTACGGCCTCGGACTGCTGTTTGCCCTTCACACCCATTCGCACATCTTTTCGTCGCCGCCGGCACAAAGTCCCGAAGACCCGGCGGGTCTGGTTGGCGTTGCGGGTGGCTGGTCAGTGCGCAAGAGTGTTTTGGCGCTGCTGGTCGCTTCGATTGCTGTCGCGGTTTTGTCAGAAATGCTGGTCGGTTCAATCGAGCAGATGTCGCATTCGCTGGGCTGGAATCGGATCTTTGTGGGTGTGATCCTGCTGGCGATTATTGGAAACGCCGCGGAGCATTCGACTGCGCTGCTGCTGGCCCGGCGGAATGACATGGACACAGTGATGTCGATCGTGTTCCAGAGCAGCCTGCAGATCGCGCTATTTGTAACGCCGGTGCTGGTGCTCTTCAGCCTGGCATTTGGGCATTGGCATGCTGAGCTCAAGCCGATCACGCTCGTTTTTTCGCCGCTGGAAGTGGTGGGCGTTTTTCTTTCGGTCATCGTGGTGGTCACCTTATCGCGAAATGGCGAGAGCAACTGGTTTGAAGGCGTGTTGCTGCTGGCGGTTTACGCGATTCTTGCGATCACCTTCTTTTATATCCCGCAGTCGCATGGGGAAGGATATGATGAAGAGGCGCCGGCTGCCGTGCAGAACCACGCAAGTATGAGTGCGGGCACCGGCCACGAAGGATTACCACATGCCGTTGTCGAACAGCGAATTGGCCCGGCTCCAGGGTAGCGAACTTGAGCTGCGAAATACCCCTCTGCGCCTGCATTGGGAATTTTCCGATCTATCAGCAAGCGACGGTCACAGCCTGAGCGTCAATTTTGCATGCAGCGTTCGCCCCTTAAGCGACCCGATCGAACGGCGAATGCTCCAGGAAGTTCTGCTTCAGGGGCGGCGCAGTATCAGCGCGAATGAAGTCATCTCCCATTTCGCTCCATCCTTGCGCGCTGCGGGCGCAAAGATTGCGCCGCAGCATGGCGCGCAGCAGTGGCTCGAAGAGGATTCGGCGCGGACGACCATGCTCGATGCGCTGCGGGCCGCAGCCAATGCCACGGCCTTTGCCTGCGGGATTGAAATCCTTGCCCCCTACCAGATCGAGATTCAAAGCCGGTCGTTCGAAAATGAGCGATTGCGGCTCCGGCAGCAGGCAAATGTCGAACGTGAAGCGGCCCATCGCCTGGAGCATCTCCATCGCACGGCCGAACTGCTTAAGGAATTTCAGACATTGCGCCAGGCTGCTCCGGATGCATCACCCGGCCGGCTGCTTCACAGCGTCAGCTTGCCGGACCGCGGGGCGATGTTGGAGGCCTCGATTCTTGCGTCGGCCGACAAAGAGCAGTCTCAGCAGATCTGGAGCGTCGCGGGACCTTATCTTGTGCAGGTCGAAGTTCGGCAAACGGGTGATTCTCGGTTATCCACTCAGCCAAAGCTGATTGCACTTCCGCCGACGGTTGGCCCACTGAGAAGCGTGAACCGCGCTTCGATCGATGGCAAAACGGTTTTACTCATTGGCGCGCAATCGGGCGCGATGTTGGTTGATCCCAACGCGCCCTCAGAAGCAACCGTTTTTATGGATCAGCCTCTGGAATCGCCACACGGCTTTAATCGGGTGGTCTTCAGCACACACCATCGTCGGATTTACGCCACGCATGCCAGTGCGGGCATCGTCTGCTGGGATTTGGATGCGCCGGCCGCCCCGCTGTTTGCCAGGCGGACCGCAGAATTTGCCGGTCCGGTGTCGAACGCAGCTCCCGCGGTCTCGACGTACACATCCTACGGCGGCAGCTACGCCTCCATTGCCGGGCCCGGCCGTTCGGGCGCGCCCGCAGGGCCGCGCAATATCCATCCACTCGACAGCCGGCTCATCTTGACAATTGGCGCAAGTCCATATCTGCTCGAAACGGACAAAGTCCGCATGCTTCCAATTGACGCCGGGTCGGAAATCCTCGCGCTTCTGCCGGCCGATCAGCAGCTTTTGATGGTCTGCGAAGATGGGACAATCCTTGCTCTCGATAGGCAATCCCTCGGTCTGATAAATCGCGACCGGCGGGCTGGGCGGCTGCGGGCCGCGTCGATCCTTCCATGGTTCAACAACAGCCGACTCCTGCTGGTAGCCGATGATGGACCGATCGCCTGCATCGGCATGGATGATTCGCTGGTGACCCACTTTGCCAGTTCCTATCGAGGACTGCGCGGGGTCAAGGCGTCGGCTGCGCTGGTGGTGGCGGTTTCCCCGGATCGGCAGCGGCTGGTTCTCTGGAACAGTTGGGACGCGAGTCACCCGGCTGGCGAAGTTTTTCTAACATCGCTGGCGCGGCATCGAATTGCTGATGTCGAAGTGTGGGGGCTGTCGAATGATCACGCTGCCTCTTGATTTACAACTCAGAAAATCAGAATATGGGAATCGAAAGGTTTCGGGCACGCCAAAGGGACATCGAATGCGCTGAAAAAGAATTTCGTTTGCACTTGGACGTATAAAGTGCTCAACGATGATTCGCGCGCGATGTATTGTGTATGTATGAAATTCAGGAATAACGCGGCGGCGGAGTCGTCGTCTTGGTCAGGCGCGCACGGTGCAAATGTTTCCTACCAGATGCGGGGTGGAACGCACGGGGCCGCCGGGCACATCTCCGGGTCGAAAAATGGGAAGGCAGGAATGGCAATGGGCGAGCGGCGCCGCTTGACTTGGCCTCAGGAATTACGCCATACCAGCACGCGCGACCGCTGGTTTGCAAAATTCAGCAAGCTCAAGCCGGGCTTGAGTCTTCATGACGTGGCCAAAATGCTTGGGGAATCATACGCTTCGGTCTATCGCTGGGCGGATCTGTTTGGATATTCCTTCCCCGATCTGCGCCGGCGCGGGCGTGTGAGCGAATCGGCGTGGGCTGATGCCGACTGGAGCCTGCGCGATGCGGATTTGGCGCGCCAGCTTGGCGTCTCACGTGAGCGCATTCGCCAAGTGCGCGCGGCACGCGGAATCGGGCCGTCCGCTCATCGAAACGAAGTCCAGAGATTTCAGCGATGGGTGAAGGCCAATGTTCAAAAGCTGCACGGCCAGCCCGTTGCCGAAACGATGGAATCGTTTGGTGGATCGCTTTCGCTGCAGGTAGCGCGGCGAATTCTGCGTTCCGCGGGTGTCAAGCCTCACGATCCAGGTTCGCGATGGCGCGGCGTCGATTGGCGCCTTCCCAATCGCGACCTGGCGAAACTCTGGGATGCGAGTCCAAAATATGTCGCCAATATCCGCGCTCGTTTGAAAGCCGGGCCCGCGCGCTTTGATTTAAGGAGCGGGAATACCCTTCACAACGACCGGTATAAAAAGGCCCTCGCGGACGAGCGGAAGAAAGTGGTTGCCGCGCGGAAGATGCAGAGCGCGGGGAAGAAGTAATCGCGAGCAGCAGCGATTCCCCCCGACAAAATCATTTCCCCTCGACGACACTTTTTAGCCGCCCCGCCTGCGGGGCGCGTCAAACTGCGTCCCGCGCGAAGCGATCGTTCAAGAGCAATGTGCGCGTCTCGTCTTTTATTATTGTAATTGCTGCATGTCCCGCTGGACGCGCTCCGCAGGCGGAGCGGCTAAAAAACGAGGACGATGCCCAGCATCGACGATATAGTTTTGTATGCTCGAATCGTGGTTTCCGCGCCGATACCCACCATTTCAGCAAATTACAGCTTCTACGCGATGATCTCGTTCACCACATTCCCATACACATCGGTCAGCCGGAAATCACGTCCCGCGTACCGATAGGTGAACTTCGTGTGGTCGTAACCCAACAGCCGCAGGATTGTCGCATGCAGATCGTGCACGTGAACAGGTTTTTCCGCGGCGGCAAATCCAAATTCATCGGTTGCGCCGTGGACATAACCACCCTTCACGCCACCACCGGCGAGCCACATGCTGAATCCGTGATTGTTGTGATCTCGTCCGTTCATCTTGCCGGCGTTGGCGCCGGGCGTGGGAAGCTCGACGGTCGGCGTGCGGCCAAATTCGCCGCCCCAGATCACTAGGGTGTCATCCAGCATGCCGCGCTGTTTCAGGTCGATCAGTAGCGCCGCGATCGCTTGGTCGCACTCGTGACCGAGCCGGCCGTGATGCTCGGCAAGATCATCGTGGCTGTCCCAGGGCTGGCCCGCGCCGGTCCAGACTTGGACGAAACGGACGCCGCGCTCGAGTAAGCGTCTGGCGGTGAGAATCTGCCTCGCCTGAGTTCCCGGTC
>JANWHF010000025.1 GCA_025450555.1 Tepidisphaeraceae bacterium
CGGCTCGACATTATACCGCTTTGGCGCTCCCGAAGTTCCCGCGCTCTTCCCAACTTCCTCGGCAGGCGTTAGTAGTTGCTCTGATGAGCGGTAAGTCCTTGACGGTTTGGTGTAACCAGCATTTGGCTCCGAAGCTCAGCGAGATGCTGCGCGAGCGGCTCGCGGGGCATCGGCTGGTGTTTGCGCCAAAGCTTTCCAAATCCAACTTATCCGCGGCGGCGGTGGATCCGCTGCTGGCCGAGGCGGATATTGCACTCGGACAGCCGGACCCGGCGCAGTGCATGAATGATTCGCGGCTGAAATGGATTCATCTGACGACCGCCGGTTACACGCGATACGACAACGATGTTTTTCGCAAGGCGATGCAGGCGCGCGCCACGCCGGTCACCAACAGCTCCATGGTGTATGCCGAGCCTTGCGCGCAGCATGCCTTGGCTTACATGCTGGCGATGTCGCGAAGGCTCCCGCAGTGCGTGGATGATCAGCGCACGACGCGGGCGTGGCATGCGCTGGAGCATCGTGCCGCTTGTCAGGTACTCGATGGGCAGACGGTGCTGATTCTTGGGTTTGGTGCGATCGCCAAGCGACTCGTGCAGCTTCTGGCGCCGTTTAAATTGAATGTCATTGCGGTGCGACGACGCGCGGAGGGGGGTGAAGGATGTCGAGTCGAATCGACGCAGAAGATTGATGAGCTTCTGCCATCGGCGGATTACGTGATGAACATTCTGCCCGCCAATGAATCGACGCGGCATTTCATGAATGCCCCGCGATTCGCGCGGATGAAACCCACGGGTTCTTATTACAACATAGGCCGGGGCGCGACGCACGATCAGCTTGCTCTCGATCGCGCGCTGCGCGAAAAGCAGATCGCGTTTGCTTACATTGATGTGGGAGACCCCGAGCCGCTCCCGACCGATCATCCGCTTTGGAGCGCGCCCAATTGCTATATCACGCCGCATACGGCGGGAGGAATGCTCGATGAATTCGAGCAACTGGTCGAGCATTTTCTGAGGAACTTTGAGCGGTTTTTGCGGGGACAACCGTTGAACGATCGAGTGATTTAATGCCCACTCCATCCGGCAACGTCAGTTCCGAATATTCGCCAACGATGCAGCAGGCGATTGAGATGATGCGCGCGGGGAAAGGCGCGGAAGCCGAGGAGATCGTCGCGCGCCGGGCGGAGCACATTCGTCAGCAATTCGGAGCTGCCAGCGCGCAGGACGCGACTGCACAGGGTGAACTGGGCGCAGTCCTCACCATGACCGGCCAGCTCGATCGCGCGATTAACGCATATCAGGAGGCTTGCAAAGGGCCGACCGATACTGAGCCGCTGATGCGCGATCGGCTGACGAATCTGATGACGCTCGGCCAGCTTCTGGACCGCGTCGGCCGGCTCGATGAAGCGGAGAAGGTACTATTTGATGGGCTACGGGGTCGGGACAGTTTCTATGGCCGGGAGCATCCGGGCTATGCGTTTGGATTGGAGCCGCTGGCGGAGTTGATGTTGCGCACGGGGCGCATCGATACCGCCATGGACATGGTGCAGGAAGTGGTGTGGAACTTCGGGCGCAACGGCCATCAACGATTGGCCGGCGCGGTGGTTCTGCGGGCGCTGGTGATGAAGGCGCTGGGGAAGGGCGATGCTCCGTTTGCCATTCTTGAAAAGCTGCCTACGGAATTTGCGCAGGATGTGGCGGCAAAGGCGGTGGATCGTGCTGCGCGCAGTGACAATCCGCGCTGGGGCAGCCAGATGCTGCAAGAGCTGGTTGATCCATTGATCGCAAAGCTTGGCGATGCGCATTCGAGCGTGCTGAATGTGCTGATTTCGATTTCCAACGTCGAGCGCAATGCTGGTAAAGACAGCGACTCCGCCGCGCGAATCTCAGCTATCAAAAAGGCGATTGCGATATTCGAAAAGCACGGCAAGCCCAACGAGGTCATCAATGGCTCACTTGGTTTGGCCCTGGCCTATAGCGATTCCGGAGACAATGAGCGGGCGTTGTCGATTTATCGCGATGCAGCGGATCGAGCTTCAAAGTTGGGTGATCGCGGACTGGTTTCACAGATCCATCGCAATTGCGGATTGCTCCTGTCGGAGATGGGGCGCTCAGCCGACGCGGAGAAGATACTGAAGGATTCGGTTGATGAAGCCAGGCAAAGCAGCAATTCGGAGTTACTTGGCCGGGCGCTGATCGCTCTGGGCATTTTCTTTCAGCATCAGAATCGCTTTGACCAAGCGAAGTCGCTGCTGAAAGAAGGGCAGACGAAGCTTCCGCCTGCCGATCCGGATTCGATCACGGCTTCAAGCCATCTTCGCGCCATCGAAACCGGAGGCGGCTGCGGATGCGGTGACACGGGGGCCGCGATCGCGCAGGCATTTCATGATTTCGTCATGGCGCGGCTGCCGGCCGATCTGCTGTCGCGGCTGGATGTGGAACTGAAGGACGGAGATTTTGAGGTCGGCGTTCATCTTCAGCGCGAGCCCAAGCCGGATGAAGTGGCGCATCTGGAGCGCACGATCAATCACGCCCTGACTGAATTCCGCCAGAAGTTACTGAGCGGCAATTGATGCCGACCTGAGCGCGGCCTGTCTTATGCGAAGCGCTTTGAACGTCGAAAGCTGGTGGAAAGCCAAATATGCGCCCAAACCAAAGGCCAGAATCGACATCAGCGGCAGCACGCCGGCGCTGAAAAGCTTGACGGAAACACCCAGGTTGTAAAGCGTGCCCGCGAGGGCAATGAAAAATGTGAGCAGACTGACGGCTGCCGCGCCGGAAAGGTTCATCGTGACATAGGCTTGCCCGATTCCGTAGGCGAGCAGCACGATGCCGAAGAAAAACACGCCTGAATCGGTTAGATAAACAAATCCCTCGAGTTGCGGATAGGGGACTTCGGTGTTGGGCGGATGCGCGTCGTCGGTCCAGGTCACATTCGTGTGGTAGGGATGGCCAGTGAGGTGAGAAAGCTCATAGCTGGCGAAATTCCGCCCGAGCAGAAGAAAAATAATAGCCAGGATGGCCACGATCCAGACTTCGGCAAAGCCGAGTGAAAGGATGCCATCGCCCGTCATCGGATAATCAATCGCCACGCGCGGCGGCGGTGGCTGCGGTGGCGTGACCGGAGCTGGTGCCTGCGGCGGCGGTGCGGATCGTTGCGGAAGTTTGGATAGGTCCATTTCTTATTCCCCGTAAGACGGCTGCCTTAGAGCTCCTAACAAAACACCTCGCGGGCAATGCTTGCGTCTGGAGTCAATGGAGCTGCGTCGCTCCTCCTCACCCTATTCCCTTTCAATACTGCTCGTCGTCGCTCCTTGTCCATCGACTCCATCCGCCGCGCCTTGCCGCGCGATCTGTTTTGTTAGCAGCTCCCAGTATAGACGGATCAACTCGCCACTGATTGCGAAAGCGGCCGCTTGACCCGCTCTGTACCACCGACAGAATGTTAACTATGTCCGATCTGTTGCAACAAATCGAGAAGATGGTCGCCGACGCCATTGCCGAGCTTTTGACGGTCAATTCCGCGGAGGCACTTGAGCAATTTCGCATCAAATGGCTCGGTACGCACGGGCAGATGAAGTCGGCGATGAAGCTGCTGGGGCAGGCGCCCAAGGAGCAGAAGCCGGCTCTGGGCCAGCAACTGAACCAGGCCAAGGAGCAGATCACCGCCGAGTTTGAGCGCAAGCAGGGTGCGATCTCGGCTGATCTCACGCAGGCACACGACTATGTGGATGTCACTGAGCCGGGACTGCGCCCGCGGCTGGGGAATCGACACATCTTGATGAAGGTTGTCGATGAGCTGACGGAGCTTTTTGGCCGAATGGGATTTTCGGTTGCCGCTGGTCCGGAAGTGGAAGATGAGTTCCACAATTTCATCGCGCTGAACATTCCCGAGAGCCACCCGGCACGGGACCCGCTCGATAATTTCTACCTGGAGAAATGGAGCGACCCGTCGCTGGTTGGCGGAATGGCCGCGACTTCAGCCGGCCCGCAGCCGCTTCGGCTGCTGCGCACGCAGACCAGCACCGTGCAGATCCGCGTGATGGAGCAGCAGAAGCCGCCGATCCGCGTGGTCATTCCCGGCCGCGTCTATCGGCCGGATACGCACGATGCCACGCATCTTTCCATGTTCCATCAGCTCGAAGCGCTGGCGGTGGACAAGGATCTGACGATGGTCGATCTGAAAAGCGCGATTATGCAGTTCATCCATGCCTACTTCGGCCCGGAAACCCGCGCGCGATTCCGGCCCAGCTTCTTCCCATTCACCGAGCCGTCGGCGGAAGTAGATGTGTGGTTTGAAGATCGCCAGCGCTGGATCGAGCTTGGCGGCTGCGGCATGGTGCATCCCAATGTCTTCAAAGCCTGCGGCATCGACCCTGAACAATACACCGGCTGGGCATTTGGATTTGGCATCGAGCGAATCGCGATGCGCAAATATGGGATCGATGACATTCGTCATTTTGTGGAAAATGACGTGAGGTTTTTGTCGCAGTTTTGAACGGGCTAGCCGGGCCGAAGCGAGTTTTAAGGCGTGATTCCAAATCTGAAATCTCAAATCTGAAATCTAACATTTGAAATTTGAAATCTGAAATCGGGAATGCCCGAAACTTTTACGGCTCAATCTTGGCAAGCAACGCCGCCGCTCGATAGCCAGCGAGAGCAGCGCGCTCCTGTGCGATGCTTCGCGCCCGTTTCAGGTATTCCGCGCTGATCTGCACCGGCGGCAGTGGGGCGTGCGGATGAGCCTCGCCAGTACGGACGACTTCCCGCACTTCCGGCGTGTAGACATCCTGCTGCGAAATCTGGTTGCTTTCCTTCGCCCATCCCATGGGATCCGTCTGCTTTGCCGCCGCCAATAGAGTTTGAGCCGGATACGACTTTTCCACCTCCGCCGCCAGCGCAGTCACGGCGTCATAAGACGAATCCCCGCCCAGAATGTTGTCCCATATCGCATGCAGATTGGGATTCTTGAAGTTGGCCAGCAGCCCCTCATTCTCATGCACCGGGATGTCATTCCCACCCCGATCGCCCAGCAGAATCCCGCGAAACCGCTGGGCAGAATAAAGCGTGGCCCCATGCAGCGGCTGATGAATGTCGCCGGCCAAATGGAGGAACCAGCACAGATCAATTGCCTTCTGGGATGCCGGTGTCGCATGATCCGAAAGCTCAGCCAGCGCCTTGTTAATCGCCTGCACCGCGTTCATCGACTGCTCGCTTCGCGCCTTGCGATAATCACCACTGAGCACCGGCGGATGGATCTTTTCCTTCGCTGCATCATCCAGATAGACCGGCAGATCGATGTAATGCCAGATCGGGTGATTGTATTTTTGATCATCACCATCAAAGCTGCGTGCCAAATCCGGCCACGCCGCCGCCCGCATGAAAATCCAGCGATTCTGCTGCTGAGGGCTCAAGTTCTGGGGCATCGCCGCGTCGAAGTCTTGTGCAAAGCGCGGATGGGATCGCAGAACATTCACCCAGGCGTCCTGCTGTGCCGGATCGAGCTGATCGTAAATGATCGAAGCGATCGTCATGTGACCCGGCGGATTCCACGCCAGCACGGTCGCGCATGGACAGAGCAAAAGCAGGATGATGGCCCCAATTGCTTTTCGCATTTCCTGATGATTCAACGTTGGAGGGTGGAGGTCAACGTGCACTCACCCAAATCATCGCAATATTCGTCATGGAACCGATAAACCGACGTAAAGCGTTACGCCGACATGCTCAAGCAGAGGGTTAGCTGCTTGTTTGGGCATGTAATCTAAGTCGCGCCGCCGATTTGGCCGATAAAACAGATACAGACGTAAATTTCTTTCAATTTAAAATCTCAGAAGGACAAGGCGTGGGTGCAAATGCATACCCTGACGAAGGCTGTCGCCGCCGATCCGACTGTGCTCGATGACGAGCGCAACCTGGAACTGCCCCGACACGGCAATTACGAGCAATTTCAACTTGCCTTCGCGCATGCGCCCATTGGTATGGCTCTGCTGCGCCTGGACGGGGCGATCCTTGAAGTCAACCAAGCCCTGTGTGCGATCCTGGGGCATGAAGAATCGCGCCTCCTTGAGATGCGATTTCAGGACTTGTCCGATCCGCGCGACCGCGAAGCCGATCAGCAATTCGTCGATTGTCTGAAGACCTACCATCACCAGCCCACTGCCGGCGGCGCCAGCACCTGTCTGCTGGAGAAGCATTACCTTCGAAGCAACGGCTCGATCATCTGGGTCGAGATCAGCGCGAGCGTGATTCTGTCGTACAACTCGACGCCGGCTCATGCGGTCATCACGGTTCGAGATATTTCCGACCAGAGGCTCGCCACAGTCATGGAGCGCGATCGCCGTCGGCTGATGGAAATGGTCGCCGAAGAGCTCTCGATGCATGAGGTCATGACGGCGCTGCTGGAGTTGATTGAGAATCAGGTGTCGGATATCGCCGCCTCGGTACTGCTCGTTCAGGACGGCGCAATCTGTCAATACGCGGCGAATCTGCC
>JANWHF010000026.1 GCA_025450555.1 Tepidisphaeraceae bacterium
AGCGCGCGATTGGATGATCTGCCGAATGCGCTGGCGATCGGGGGCATTCATCGCATCGAGGAAAATGTCTTCGCCGGTCATTTCGCAGATGACAGGTACACCCAGCGCTTCTTTGAAGGTCCGAGCCATGCCGATGAACATCAGATTCGGCAGGCAGATCACCTGCGGCTTGATCGTGTGCCGGAGGAAATGAACCAGGCGGTCGAGCTCCTTACTGGCCGCGCCTTCCTGGCCTTCCAGAATGCTTTGCGTCAGGCCGGCCAATTTTTTGGGCGAGGTCTGAGCACCCATTCGCCCGGCCACATTGAGCATCCACGGGCGGTCGAAAATCCAGTCGAGCATGCGTGGCGTATGGCGAAAGAGCCGGCTCGCATGCTGAAGGTAGACGTTGATTCCGCCGTAGAAAACTTCCGGATGACTGGCATCCGGATGTTCATCCCGCAACGGCGTATAAAGCGGAATCAGCGTGACATCATGCCCCTGCCGCTTCAATGCGTTGGCCAACGCGCTATCGCGCATGCAGCTTCCGCAATACATGCCGCCCGCCCCCGCTGCCAGGATGCTGATGTTCAAGCGTCGCTCCTGTCTCGTGGCAAATTCTAGGCTCCGTTTAAAAACTCCGCACGCGAACTGTTCGCGCCAAGAGCGCCAAGAAGAAAAATTAAAAATGAATTCCTTGGCGCTCCTGGCCTCCTTGGCGGTCTTGGCGCCAATCGAATCGCATGGCTCGCGTCAGCCATCATCGCCTTTGCCAATCGTGGTGGCATTCGTATCATGCCCCTCCAAGGAGTCGTTGAAATGAAGGGCCGTGTTTGGATTATTGCCGCAGTGCTGGTTTATGTGACGGTGATCGGCTGCGTCATGTGGCCGGGCAGCACGCCGGTGGTCAAGAGCGCGTCGGCCGAGTCGGCCCTTGCGGCGCCGGTCCCGCGGGCTGATTTCAGCGGCATGCCCTACCGCGGCTTGGTTCTTCAGGTGCAGCGCATCGATGGGCTCGAGGTGTACAAGAAAGCCATCGACGACATCGCCGCGACCGGGGCCGACACGGTTGAAATTGTGGTGGACAGCCGGCAGGAGAACGCCTCGAGCAACATCATCTTCATCGACATGCGGATGTCGCCGACTCCCGACAAGCTCACGGAGCTGCTCAAATATGCCAAGAGCAAAAAGCTGCGCGTCGTGATCATGCCGATTGTTCTGCTGGAAGATCCGCAGAAAGACACGGAATGGCGCGGGACCATCAGCCCGCCGGCCTGGGATAAATGGTTCGACAGCTATCGCGAGATGCTGCTGCATTATGCGCATGTGGCCAACGATGGCGGCGCCGATATTTTTTCAGTGGGCTCGGAATTGGTCAGTGCCGAGCGCCATCGAGAGGAATGGCACAAGACCATCGCGCAGGTGCGGCAGGTGTTTCATGGCCTGCTGATTTATTCATCGAACTGGGATCATTACCGCTCGATTCCCTTCTGGGACGACCTGGACATGATCGCCATGAACAGCTACTGGAAGCTCGGGGAGAATCACAACGCGAGCGTTTCAGAAATCGTTCGGCGATGGCATGAAATCCAGCAGGACCTGTTCGCGTTTGTCCATGAGAAACACAAGCCGCTCTTTTTGACTGAAGCCGGCTGGTGCAGCTTGGCCAATGCGGCACATGAGCCTTGGGATTACACGCAAGTCTCAGTCCCGATCGATCTGGATCTTCAGAAGCGGCTGTATGAAGGCTTTTTTCAGTCGTGGGATAATGTGCCGGAACTGGGCGGGTATATGATCTGGCAATTCACCATTGGCGAAGGTGGCCCGACGGATCGCGGCTACACCCCGATGGGCAAGCCGGCGGAGCAGGTCATGCGCGAAGCGTTTGCCAGGCCGCGATGGAAGGTGAGTCCCAATCGGTAGCCGAATCAGCGCCCTGAGCTGGTTCGGCGGAACTGCTGCGTGCTCACCGATCATTTCCAAAACCTTTGAATCCTTAAGAAGAAATCACACATGGAAGCCATCGAAACACGTTACCGTACGCATACCTGCGGCCAGCTTCGTTTGTCGGACCAGGGCAAGACCATTTCGCTTGCCGGCTGGGTTCACAACTACCGCGATTACGGCGGCATGGTCTTCATCGACCTGCGCGACCGCGACGGCATCACGCAGCTTGTCTTTACGCCTGAAGGCGTTGGAGCCGACGCGATTAACCTGGCGCGCAAGCTTCGCAGCGAATGGGTCATCAGCGCGACCGGCGTCGTCGCCGACCGCGGCGTGGATGACAAGGGCAAGAGCCTGGAGAACCCGAAGCTCGCGACAGGCAAAATCGAGATTCGCGTCAAGAGTTTTGCGGTGCTCAGCGAAAGCCCGACGCCGCCTTTTCTGCCGGACGATCGCGAGCAGATCAATGAGGAGCGACGCCTTCAATATCGCTACATCGATCTTCGCCGCCCGACCATGCAGGACACGCTCCGCACGCGCCATCGCGTGACGCGGATCATGCGCGATTACCTGGGCGACCTGGGCTTTTGGGAAATCGAGACGCCCTTTTTGACCAAATCGACGCCCGAAGGCGCGCGCGACTTTATAGTTCCCGCGCGGCTCGTGCCGGGCAGCTTCTATGCCCTGCCGCAGTCTCCGCAGCTTTTCAAGCAGCTTCTGATGGTGGGCGGCTGCGACAAGTACATGCAGATTGTCCGCTGCTTCCGCGATGAAGATCCGCGTGCCGATCGGCAGGCGGAGTTCACGCAGCTCGACGTGGAGATGGCCTTCATCGATCGCGAGAACATCATCTCGATCATCGAAGGGCTGCTTCGCCGCATCTGGAAGGAAGTGCTGAACGTCGAAATTCCGAACCCGATTCCGCACATCGAATATGACGATGCCATGAAGCTCTATGGCTCCGATCGTCCCGATCTGCGCTATGGAATGAAGCTGCACGATGTGACCGATCTCGCTCACACGACCGATTTTGGCGTGTTCAAAAATGCGCCGATGGTCAAGGCGATTTGCGTTCCGGGCGGGGCGAAACTGACGCGCAAGGAAACCGATGCGCTGGCCGAGTGGGCCAAGGGTTTTGGCGCCAAGGGGCTGGCGGTGACGAAAGTGGCCGGCGGCGCTTTCGACACGGGCATCGCAAAATTTGTTGCATCCATCGCGCCGCAGTTGATCGAGCGCACGGGCGCAAAAGATGGCGATCTGCTCTGCTTTGCCGCGGATCGATCGAAGATCGTTCACAAAGTGCTCGGCGAGCTGCGCCTGAAAATGGCGCGCGATCTTCAAATGACGCCGACGCAGGAATTCGCATGGACGTGGGTCGTGAACTTCCCGCTGTTCGAATGGGATGAAGAAGAAAAGCGTTTCAACAGCACGCACCATCCCTTCACCGCGCCGCTGGATGAAGACCTGGCCAAGTTCGACAGCACCGATCGCGCGACGATCGAGTCGATCAAGAGCAAGGCCTACGACATCGTCGTCAACGGCAGCGAAATCGGCGGCGGGTCGATCCGTATCCATCGCATGGACGTGCAGCAGAAGCTCTTCGCGCTGCTGGGCATCGATAGCGAGTCGCAGAAACTCAAGTTCGGATTTCTCCTCGACGCGTTGCACTATGGCGCGCCGCCACATGGTGGCATCGCGCTCGGATTGGATCGACTGGTGATGATCCTTCGCGGGATCAACAACATCCGCGATGTGATCGCCTTCCCCAAGACCCAGAGCGGCGCCGATTTGATGTGCGGGTCACCGTCTGTCGTGGATGAGAAGCAGCTTCGCGAAACGCATATTCGCGTGGCGCTGCCACCTGCGAAACCAGCGTAAACTCCGAATCCCTCGAGGGATTTTTCGTCAGCCCAGTTTAGCCGCGACGCGAAGCGGAGCGCTTTTTGTAAGTGCGACGGATAGCGCTCCGCTGGCGCGTCGCGGCTAAACTGGGCGGTCGGCGCTACTCCTCGTCCCGCGCCTCCAGCTTTTCGCGCCACGCTCTTCGTTCGTTCTGTCGTCTTTCGAGTTCCGCGACGAGCGCCAGCGCAGCCTCCTCGTCGCCCGACCAGACCATTACGCGCATGACCGGCGGCTGATAATCGGTGGGACGCGGTTGTCCCTCCACAACCGTCTTGATCCCCCGATGCTCCAACACTTGAGCAAAAAATCCCGCCTCCAGCGGATTTGAGGTGCGATAGACGGCAATCGTCCGCTCGTCATTGTCTGGTTGTCGCGGCTCGATCGGCTCCGTCGCCAGAATATCAT
Source organism: Tepidisphaeraceae bacterium (assembly GCA_025450555.1). Taxonomy (GTDB): domain Bacteria; phylum Planctomycetota; class Phycisphaerae; order Tepidisphaerales; family Tepidisphaeraceae; genus JANWHF01. The sequence continues at coordinate 4,231 of JANWHF010000026.1, forward strand.
CGGCCAGCCCAACGCTTTCATCCTGCTCCGCCGGCTCGGGAGGAACCGGCGTGCCGCACTCGGGGCATCGATCGGATGATGCGCGCAGGTCGTAGCCACATTTCGTGCAGCGCTTCTGCTGTCGGCGTCGCTCGCGCCCCGTCGCCGGAACAATGATCCACACAACGACCACCACGATCGCGACGACCACCGCGATTTGAATAAAAGTAAGGGGGCTCATGCAACCATTTAATACGCCCGGACCAGCTTCGCGTGCGGGAAGGCGTCGAGCACGATCGATTCGTGGCTCGCCCCGGCATTGGCTTCATGCTCGGCACACCATTGGCAGAGGCCCACGCCATGGCCAAAGCCGTGGCCTTCGGTGAAGTGAACGGAGGTCGCATCATTCACCGGCTTGCAGAAGCTGCTGGGCAGCGTCGCGCCGTCGCTCGCGCCGGTATCGACAGCATGGCGGAAATCTTCGCTGTTGAGGCTGTAACGGTAGCCGCGCGCGTCGGTAATGATAAATTCGCTGGGGCGTCCAAATTGATTGGCCCGGCCAACGTCGATGCGCGAGATTTCGCCGATTGTTTTTTCCGGCGCATCGTTGCTCGCGCCCCACATGCGAATCCGGCGAGTCAATTCCGTCTTGCGAATCACCACCGGTCCCCAGTTGAAATGGCCCGATTCCACGCAGCGCGGGCCGATGTTCCGCGCGGACAGCGGCTCCAGCAGCGGATCTCCAAAGGCGTCGTTGGCCGATTGGGTCACGCCACCGCAGCAGGAGCTGAAATAGGCTTTGAAGATCCGTTCCTGTCCCGACGGGCCGTAGACGACGACCATGCCGCGCGTGGAATCGACCGCCTCGCGCGATTTGGTGCTTTCGTCATGGATCCCGCCGTACACCTGGCTTCGGGTGTCGGCAAAGAGATCGAAGTTGGTTCCCATCGGCGCGGTGCGGGCAACGTAGAGCGCATAAGTTCGCGCAACGATCGCCTGTGCCTTGTAGGCTTCAATAGGCCATTGCGGGAACATCTCGCGCGGGACAACGCTCATCAGGTAGCCGTCCACATCCACATCGTTGATCACATCGAACTTGCCGGCGCCGATAGGAAGAAGCCGGAAATGACCGCGATAGGCGCGCCGTTCGATCTTGACTGAACCCTGTGTCGCAGGCTGGATGATGAGCGTTCCGCTGCCGACCATGGCGGAGCCGATCTTCCAACCCACGGAGGTGAGCGTGATGGGAACGCTCG
>JANWHF010000027.1 GCA_025450555.1 Tepidisphaeraceae bacterium
CCGCGGAGAAATCTCATTCCGGGGCATGCAATCGCGGAGCTTTCGTTCACGGAGATGTATCAACTTTTCCGGGGCCAACCCGAACTCAAAAAGCAGATGCCGTTCGCGGTGGATGAGTCGAAGTATCTGGGCCTTGCGCAGTTTTGGATCGATGTCCGCGGCAATCACAAGGGCCGGCCCGACTTTGGCGCCTATGACCAGGATGACATTCCTGTCTCTCAGCAACCTACTATCGAGGGACATGCCGTCCGGGCGACGCTGCTTGCGACCGGAATCACGGCGTTGGCTCCGGTCGCGAGTCGAAGCGATTACTTTACCGATGCCACGCGCTTCTGGGACAGCATGGTTTACCGTCGGATGTATATCACCGGCGGAGTCGGGGCGATTGCGGGCGAAGAAAAATTCGGCGGCGATTTTGATCTGCCAAACAACGGATATCTCGAAACCTGCGCGGCAGTGGCTGCCGGCATGTTTCATGAGCACATGAATCAGAATCTCGGCGATGCGCGGTATGCCGACGAGCTGGAGCGCGTGCTTTACAACGGCGCGCTCTGCGGCGTTTCTTTGAATGGGAATCGATATTTCTATCGGAATCCGCTGGAAGCGGGGAAGAATCGGCTGCGCTGGGCGTGGCATTCATGTCCCTGCTGCCCGCCGATGTTTTTGAAATTGTTTGGCGGGATGCCGGGGGATATTTATGCCACGGATTCGAGTGGATTATATATCAATCTGTATGTCGGTTCGACGGTGCAGACGAGCGTGGCGGGAAATGCGGTTGCACTTCGTCAGGAGACGCGCTATCCCTGGGAAGGCGGGGTTCGGCTCACAATTGAAAGCGATCAGCCCAGCGAATTCGATTTGAATTTCCGCGTTCCCGAATGGTGCCAGACGATGGTGGGTCGACAAGAACTCTATAAACCACTTGGCCGGCCGGAGGCTGGCGGTTTTTCGGTTTTGGTGCATGGCGATCCAGCTTCATCCGTGTTCAACAATGGGTATTTAAAACTCCATCGGCGCTGGTCGAAGGGTGACACCATCGAGATAACGATGCAGATGCCGCCGCGTCGCATCGTTGCCGATTCGCGGATTAAAGCAACGGCTGGGCGGATCGCCCTGTCTCGCGGGCCGCTGATCTATTGTTTAGAGTCGGTGGACAACAGTGGCCGGGTGAGAAATCTTTCGCTGCCAGACGATGCGCAACTGAGCACCGGGTTTAAGCCTGAGATGCTCGATGGCATCACCGTCATTCACGCCCAGGGCCTGGCTTCGTTTGCCGGCGCGCCGAAACCATCGCCAGCCGACATCACGGCGATTCCTTACTTTGCCAATGCCAATCGAGGATCGGTTTCGATGTGCGTTTGGATTCCGCGCTCGCCCGCCGACGCTCTGCCGGCTTCGATGCCCGGCCCTGGAGGGCATTAAATCCATGATTTGTCACCCTCCGCACTGCGTGCCGACCTGATAAGATTCTCAAATGAATCGCTCGCCATCCGCGAGCGCCGGTGGAGGAATGAATCGGATGAACGACACGACCACCCCAAGAATGCGCCAGCTTCAACAACTGCTGGCTCGCCAGCCCAACGACACCTTTCTGCTTTATGGCATGGCGTTGGAATTCAAGAAGCTCAGAGATGCCGATCGCGCGCTGGAATATCTGGATCGCGTGATCTCGCTGGATCGAGGCTATTGCTACGCCTATCACCAGAAGGGGCAGATCCTCGAGGAACTGGGGCATCTTGATTCGGCAAAGGAAGCTTATCGTGAAGGAATCAAGGCGTCGCAGGAAGTCGGCGACGGTCATGCGGCCGGCGAAATTGAAGCGGCGCTGGCGGCGCTGGAATGAATTCGCTGACCGAATTGCGCGCAAAACAGGAAATGGTTGAAGAGCTTGTTCAATATCTGCGAACGCCGCACTGGGGACGCCAGAAGCTCTGGCGGCATGCGATCTGGAGGAGTTTTGCGCGGGTGGGGCTGACGGGGATCCATTCGCTGCCGGTCCATCGTCGATGGATCGATATTCATCGCCGAAAGATGCCGCTGCCAAATCTCGATCCGCATCTGGTCGGGATGAAGATCGCTCAGATCTCGGATCTGCATTACAGCCCGGTCGTCTGGCGAAAATACCTCGAGCAGTTCATCGACTGGGTCAATGAGCTTGAGCCGCAGCTTGTCGTCGTCACCGGTGATTTGATCACGGGCGGCTATCGCTATGCCGATCGCGTTGCATCATTGCTCGCGCATCTCAAAGCGCCCTTCGGCGTCATTTGCACGTTCGGCAATCACGATTACAGCGTCTATGGAAAAGCTTTCACGAAGGAAGGCAAACGCCGCGCGGATCATCTGGAGAGAAGTCTGATTCATCACGGCCTGATCGTCTTGCGCAACAGCGTGCATTATGTCTGTCCGCCCGGCGCCCATGCGCCACTGGCGGTCGTCGGCCTGGATGATGAATGGTCCGGCAGCCTCGATGCACAAAAAGGCTTCAACGGGCTGCACGCCGATCAACCCATCATCTGCCTGAACCACAATCCCGCCAATTGCAACGAGCTGATGGAATTCCCCTGGCAATGGATGCTCAGCGGCCACACCCATGGCCGACAGATTGGCGCCGGTCCAGTGGGGCGTCGGCTCTACCCTCATCGCTTCCGCCATTTCACGCACGGCTACTATGCCGTCAATGGACGCCATCTTTACGTCAACCGCGGCCTGTCTTATGGTCAGCGGGTGCTCGAATGGTGCCGGCCCGAAGTGACGTTGTTTACGCTTGATGAAGATAAAGACGCGGCGTGAACTTCTGGCAGTTCCGGGCATTCGTGCCGTGCGATGGATTTCTCAAGCTCAAACTGTGTGATAAGATGTGGGCGTGGCAAGGGTGTATCTTGAAACCAGCTTTTTAGCGCGTGTGTCAGCGACCGGGTAGATCCAAAAACGTCTGGTTGGCGTGTTACCAGTCAAGAATGGTGGGAAGCACACGCCAAACGCCACGAACTGTACACGTCAGCCGAGGTCGTTGCGGAGCTATCCAGGCCGGGTTTTCATAATAGCAGTCGCGCGATTGAAATGCTGCGCGGCCTGTCGGTCCTCCAGTTGACGCCTGAGGTTGGCAATCTTGCCGAGCTTTTGGTGGAGAATAAGGTTATGCCAGGCCCCTCCAATAGCGGAGATGCTCTCCACGTTGCAGTCGCGACGATACATTCGATGGATTACATTTTGACTTGGAACGTGAAGCATCTGGCAAATCCGAATAAGCGTACGCACTTTGCTATAATCTGTATGAGATTGGGCCTGACGGCTCCGATGTTGGTGACGCCGGACATGTTACAAACCAGCGATGAGGCGAACGATGCAGACTGAGAATGAGCAGCCGACAGCGGTCGATGACGTACGAAAGGTGCGAGAGCAGATTGATCGGGAATCGGCCGGCGATATCCGCCGACATATCGACCGATCAAACCGCGTATTGGAGGAATACCGCGAAAAGCTAGGCCTGAAGATCGTCCCTCCACCTTCACAACCGGTCGAGCGGAACGGCACCGGTGGTTGATTAACTTGTCAGCATTTTCAATGCGTCAATGTCGCTGGCGGCATTTCACGTCTGCTATTACGCTTTGCCGATTGATTCCAGATAGCGGATCGGCGCATGCCAGAGCAACATTCGATTTTCCTCATCAGCGGCACCAATCGTCCCGCATCTAATACGATTCGCATCACGCGCGAAATCGAGCGGCATTACTGCGAGGCGGGTGTGGCGGTGGAACTGTACAGCCTCGAGTCGCTTCCGCCGGAGCTTTTTGTGCCAGCCGCTTATCGACAGAAGCCGCCGGCGTTTGTCCAAATCCAGGAAAAGGTCTACGCCGCCGCCGGGTTGCATTTGGTGGTCCCGGAGTACAACGGCTCATTTCCTGGCGCGCTCAAATACTTCATCGACATGCTCAAATTTCCCGAGAGCTTTGAGCATAAGCCGGTGGCGTTTGTGGGGGTGGCCAGCGGAGAGTGGGGCGGACTGCGCGCGGTCGAGCAGATGCAGATGGTTTTTGGCTATCGCAATGCGCACATCTTTCCGAATCGCATTTTCGTCAATTCGGTGCTTAGCAAAATGGATTCGGCGGGGAAACTGACAGATCCGGATCTAAATGATCGCTTTGCCAAGCAGGTGAGAGGATTTGCCGAGTTCGCGGGCCTGTTCGTGCGAAAACCTCGATCTTAGATCTTATTCTGCTCGGCAACGCAATCCGGATCGCCGCAGCGAAGCGTCCCTTTGCAAATGTCGCACACATATTCATTGGCGGCACATCCACTGGCGCGCTTGTCCAGCAGCTCGAGAATGAGATCATCAATGCCCAGTGGCGGCGTGACGTGAAACTTTGAATGCGGGTGTGAAGAGGCGGCCTGCGCGGTCAAATGTGGAATGTCGCGCGTCCAGTGCTTGCCGGGGCCGAGGAAGAAAGGCACGACGACTACGCGCTGCGCGCCGCGCGCGACGCAACGGCCATACGCTGTGGCAATCGAAGGCTCGGCCAGTTCCATGTGGGCTGGCTCGACGATTTCGTAACGCTCCCGGAATCGCTTATGAAAAAGCTCGGCGACCTGCTCGAGCATGCGATTGCTCTCGTCGCGCCGCGAGCCGTGATCCACGATGATGATGCCGATCTGCATATCGTTGCACCCCTGCCGACCTGATGCTCCTGCTACTTTCGCTCGGTGAGCGTAGCCTCGATGTCTATCATCTTACTGCCTCGCTTGACTTGAAGCTTTACCTTTTGTCCGGGTTTGGCCTCGGCCAGGGCATTGCTCAGGTCGATCAGATTGTCGATTTTGGTCTTGTCGAACTGGGTAATGACATCGCCTTCCTTGAGGCCTGATTTCTCGGCAGCCGAGCCGGGCACGGTGCCGCTGATGCGCACGCCGCCGTGGCTGTCATCGCCCTGGCTGTAGTCGGGAACGACGCCCAGCGCCGCACTGGAGCCGTGCGACACGCCCATCAGCGTCAATCCCTGGGCATCATATTGATCGTCGTAGGTCTGCCGAGGCATCGTCGTCATGGCCTGGGCCACGCGCTGGCCCAATGTCGCGACTTCATCCAGGCCCTTGAAGTTGATCTTGTCGGCGGTGTCGGTGGGGCGGTGGTAGTCAATCAGCATCTTGTCGTAGAAAAACAGGACCGGAATCTTCTTCATTGCAAACGACATGTGGTCGCTGGGGCCAAGGCCGCCTTTGCCGAATTCTCCCAGCTTCAGTGTTAATCCTTTGTCGGCCTCCTGCACGATTTGTGGAAAGGCGGCCGCGGTGCCCATGCCACCGATGAGCAGTTTGTCATCCGAGACCCGGCCCACCATGTCCAAGTTCAAGTCGGCGACGATCTTGTCGATTGAAACCGGCGAATTGTTCACGAAATGAGCCGACCCGACCAGTCCTTCTTCTTCGCCGGTGAAGGCGATAAAGAGCATCGACCGCGCCGGCGGCGGGCCGTGCGCGAACCGGTCGGCTATTTCCATCATGCAGGCGGTACCCGAAGCATTGTCATCCGCCCCGTGATGGATCGCATGTGACCAGGGAGTAAGGCTATAGGCGCCGCCATGGCCCAGATGATCGTAATGGGCGCATACGACCACATATTCATCCGCATGCGGCCCTTTGCCCGGAAGCAGTCCGACCACATTCTCGACGCTCTTTTGAGTTCGATGAAATGCAACAGCCAGCTTGGACGTCACTGTTCCCAATTCCTTTGAATCGGGTTTGCCTGATCGGTCAATTTGCTTCTGCAGCGATTCGAGATTCTCGCTGCCAGCAGCTTTGAGCAGCGCATCAGCCACGTCCGGCGTCACCTGCACCACCGGCACCGGAGCGTTATACATTGCCATGCTGGAAAAGGGCATCAATCCATCGCTGGGTTTTCGAAGCGGCGGATTGACGAAGATCACGCCGACCGCTCCGTGATTGGCCGCCGCGGCGATCTTCGCCTGGAGTGCCGCATGCTCCGAATATTCGTGCGTGGCATCAGCAAATCGACTCTTACCCGTGGCGGGATCGGAGGGTTCAAAGCGCAAAATCAGGGCGACTTTGCCTTTTAGATCGACCCCGACAAAGTCATCGTAATGAGCCGTCGGCACTTCTTCCCCATAGCCGGCAAAAGCCAGCGGGCCCTGCGCCGATTTCTCAGCCGACATGCGGAGCGGGACCATTTCGTCGCCCGGGTGATAGGTTTGGCCGCCGGCTTCGAGAACGGTGACTTGCGCATCCGGCTCGATACTCGTCGTCATTTCAAAGGGCTGGAAATAGCCATCGAGTCCAGGAACAGTTTTTAATCCCAGCTTGCTGAAGTCGGCGGCAATCAGGTCAGCCGCTCGCTGAATTTGCGGCGTACCGATCAGGCGGCCTTGCAACTCATCGGAGGCCAGATAGGTGATGACGTGTTTGGGATCGACATGGAAACTCGCTTGTCGCTGCGGAGTGGCGGGGGCAGTGGTTGGAAAATCGAGTTTAGGAGCGGGCGGCGCGGACGGATCATCCGAGGGAGCTGCGCCGCAGCCGACCGATGCGAGCGCGAGGCCGCAAATCATCAGAAAAGTAGGGAGATGCCGCATGGACTTGATTCTATGCTTAGCCCGTTCGCATCACCACCGGAGTCGGCGATTGGCACATCAACGAACGTCAAATTTCAAATTTGAGATTTCAGATTTTGGGAATTGCAAATTATTCCGCCACGACGATGATGCATTCAGCGCCGCATGACGCATGAGATCGACATTTCATGGCAGGTGCTTGGCCAGATCATTCGGCAGTGGGCGGGCGACGCGGTTGATCTGGCGGAGGCGACGCCGCTGTCGGGCGGCTCGATCAATACCACCCTCAAATTATCGACCAAACAGGGGCATCAGGCGGTTCTCAAAGTGACGCCTCACCGCGTCGATCACAGCCATACCGATGAAGCCTGGCAACTGACGTTGCTGCGCGAGCTTGGCGTGCCGACGCCGCAGGTTTATCTCTACAAGCTCGGCAGCCTCGACGATCCGCACAGTTACATCCTGATGGAATTCGTCGAAGGCGTCGATCTGGCGCAAGCCAAAACCCTATGCACGCCCGATCAATTCGACGCCTTGCAGGTCGAGCTGGCGGACCTCGTGTTGAAGATTCACGAGCGCACCGGCGATCGCTACATGCGAGTCATCGGGCGCGATCCGCCGCGGTTTGAAAAATGGGACGAATGCTATCGCGAGATTTTCAATCCGATCTGGCGTGAGATCGACAAGTCACCGCTGCTTCCAGTGAAATGCCGAAAGCAGATTGGCCGCGTCCACGATCGCCTCGATCGCCTGCTGGCCCATGCCGATTGCCCCAGGCTCCTCCACTGGGATCTGTGGTCCACCAATATCATGGCCCGCCAGGATGAAAGCGGGCAGTGGCACGTTGCCGCCTTGCTTGATCCCCTTTGCAAATATGCCCATTTCGAGGCGGAAATTGCGTACCTGGAATTATTCCACACCGTGACGCCAGCCTTTATGAAAGCGTATCAGCGGCAGCGCAAGCTTCCGCCGGAGTATCACACGATCCGCAAGCCGGTCTATCAGCTTTACAGCTTGCTTAATCACCTGTGCCTGTTTGGCGCCGAATATATCAAGCCGACGATGGCAGCGGTGGAGCGTGTGTCCGCCTTGGTGTAAATCAGGAGTTTAATACTGGCGCGGGCGACGTGTGCGAGCGAGCCTCATGAATCTGTTTGTCGCATCCTGCGATGCCAGCCAAGATCAATGCGAAGAGCATCCAGCGCATCAGAATCTCCTAAAGTTAAAGCGAGCTGGAAGCTCGACCGTTAAACAGCGTCTCTTCCAGCCGATCGCAAAGCTGGCCGCATAATATCCGCTGGCTGAGGCTTGTCTCCAGGACCTGGCGGCCAATCGATCCCATGGCGGCACGAGCCGACGCATCCCGGTCGCGCAGTTGCCCTATTGCGGCAACCGCGCCTTCCACGTCCCCATGCGCAACGGTCACTCCGAACTGATGCTTGTCCAGCAGATCGGCGACATGCGACGGTGAAGGGCCAAAGAAAAGAATCGGCCGTCGGACGGCCATCGCGCCGTAAATCTTGCACGGATGGATGATGCCAACCATCTCGTTTCCGAGCGACACCACATGAACATCAGCGGCTGAAAGAGAATGCTCGAGCTGCTTGAGTGGCTGGTAAGGGAGCGAGGCCGTATTTTGCAGGTTATGCAGGCGGATAAATTGCTCGACTTCCTTCTTTCCATGCCCGCCACCGACGAAGAGGAAGCGGATGCCTGGCTCATCCTTCAGTCTTACCGCGGCTTCCAGCA
>JANWHF010000028.1 GCA_025450555.1 Tepidisphaeraceae bacterium
AGCGGAGAGGGGGGGATTCGAACCCCCGAGCGGGTTTAAGCCCGCTACAGCATTTCCAGTGCTGCTCCTTCAGCCACTCGGACACCTCTCCAGAAAATCCTACGGCTTCAAATCGGGCGAGCATCTTAGCCGGATCGCGGGCGGGATTCCATTGCGTCGATGGAGCCGGCGCGCGAACATGAGCCGATTGGCTTTGTGATTGGGGGAATTCGAATTCTGGAACGGAGGTGCGACGGTGATCGGAAAAACGTGGGCGATTGGCGCTTTAGCGCTGGCGATGATTGCGACCGGGCTGGCATGCGCGGCCGACTCGGACAGCAATCAGCCGACGCCGGACAAGGACGGCTTTGTCGAGCTGTTCAACGGCAAGAATCTGGATGGATGGAAGATCGGCACGAATCCGGAGTCATTCAAGGTGGAGGACGGGCATATCGTTATCAACGGCAAGGGGCCGGCTCATTTGTTTTATGAGGGGCCGGTTCACAATCATGATTGGAAGAATTTTCATTTGCGCGCGGAGCTGATGACGTTTCCGCATGCGAATTCGGGGATCTATTTCCACACGAAGTTTCAGCAGTCCGGCTTCCCCGACCAGGGGTTCGAGGCGCAGGTCAATGCGACGCACACCGACTGGAAAAAGACCGGCAGCCTGTATGACATCAAGGACATCCGCGATCCGCATCACAAGGACAACGAGTGGTTCGTGTATGACATTATTGTCAAAGGCAACCACGTGGAGTTGCAGATCAACGGGAAGACGGTGTGCGATTGGACGCAGCCGGACAATTTTGTGCCGCCAGCCGGTCATCCGCAGCGGTTCCTGCAGCACGGGACGTTTGCGTTGCAGGGGCATGATCCCGGCAGCAAGACCTGGTTCCGCAGCATCAAGGTGAAAGCCCTGGATTGAAAGCCAACGGGCTCTGGTATGGCGGTTGCGAGACGCAAGCGGACCCGGCAGCATGTGCGTGCTGCCCCTTTTACTGGAGGCTTGCTCTATGAAGAAGGCATTTGCCACATTGTTTGCCGCGGCCATCATCACCACGGCTGTGTTCTCGGTCGGCTGCTCGACGGAAACTTCGCACGAGGAAAAGACTTCGCCGACCCTGACCGGCGGCCAGAAGCACGAGGAGACGACGACTTACAGGAATCCCGACGGCTCAACGACGATCGATCACAGTAAGTCCACGAGCCATTGATTTGGACGCGAAGCATAGACGGAGGTCGCGCGACTGCGCGGCCTCCGTGCATTTTGACCGGGCACAACTGGACAAATGAGCGCTGGTGAGGCGACGAAATGGCGCTGAATTGCTGACAGTTGACGGCTCGTCACCCATGCTGGAACTTCCTGATCGAATCAAATTCCCCAGTCCAACAGGTCCTTGCGTGAAAGTAGGGAATATTACAATTTATCTTCCCTTCGGTTTTGAAATTGCTTGATCGAGGGGCGACGATTTGACAACCTCGGCATCGTGGGCAACAGTTGCGTACTCTCCTTGGTCGGTCCGAGGGGGGCCGTAGTGGACCGGCCCGTTGTGAGATGTAGATTCCCGGGGGAAGGAAGGGATTCATGACTAACGATCTCAGTCAGGCGGTCAATAAGCTTCGAGCCTTGGCTCCGCAGCTTAATTCGGCGGTAGAAGAAGCCCATCGCGTTGTGCAGACGGTCGAGCGTTTCCTCAACACCGAATGCCAGCTCGGCGTGGAAGCCGAGATTCCAGTCACCTATAACGATAAAGGTAAGGCAATACTGCTGTTGCGCTATGGGCCTATCGAAGGGGCCTATCGAATCGGTTTGATCAATACCGATGGCGAGTCACGTGTGATCAGCCGGCCGTGGGTCAATAGTGATCGCTGCGAGAAACTGACGAGCTTCCCCGCCCTTCCAAAGCTGCTAATGGCTGTTGCCAAGGCGGTTGAGACACAGATTGCGTCCACGTCGGCGACGGTTGCGACCGTTTCGCAAATCATGAGCGCGTTGGCCCAGCCTGTCCACAGGGGTGAGGTTCATACGCTGCCGGATTTGGCGATTCTGCTTCAGCAGCCCAGCTCTTCGCATAAGTCCAATGGCCGTCCGATCGATCGTCGGCTACCCGTCGATAAGCAGGTAGAAGGCAAGGACAATGGTCATCCCGGCTCGAAGCATGTCGAGCATCGGTCGGGAACCAATGGCACGCCCGTGCCGGCAATTAGCGGGCGTCAGTAATCGGTCTTCAATTTAACTACGTCCTCGCGAAAGCGGGTTGGAACATCAGGCCGGATCAAGGGCCTGCAACTGTTCCAACCCGCTTCCACTTTATAGATGAATCTCTTGGAGACGGGTATGCAGGGCTGCATCGGCAGTCATCCACCAGACCTGCTTATGATGGTGGACCGTGCAGGCGACGGGCCAGCTAGGCCAAGCCAGCGCAAAATCGCTGCCGGCCAAGTGCGTCAGAATGGCTTGGAGTAGATTGACCGCGGCATTGCTTTCACTTGCGTCGAATTCCACCGCCGAGGCATTGGTGCGGGGCGCAAGCGCCTTCCAATCCACCTTTGCCGCTTCCAGCGCGGGCGAAAGCCACGCATGGTTGCCGAAATCCAGTTCGAAGGCCCAATGGCTTTTTGGCATGAACCAGATGGGGCCGGGCAAAATTGTGTTCCACGCCAGTTCAACAAGCCTGGTCAGATTCTGCTCAACGGGAGGCGCGACAATTCTTGCGAGCGCGCGCGCTTCGGGGCGGATCGTGGGATCTTCACCGCCGATCCATCCGACGACTTTTGTTGCCCGGTGATAGGTCGGACCAAATGCGCCGCTGTTGTAATAGAGGCATTTCATGTCCAATGCCGTCATGCGCTCAACAACAATGGGATAATCCACAATCTGCGGCATTAATTCATTCCGTCAACAGGAAGAGGCCCGACGGTTTTCCGTTTCACTCGACCAACCTTCAAGTCCGAATAGAATACCGCGCGTCAATCGAAGAATTCATTGGCCTTTGAATCTCATGAAACCCATTCAAGAAGAGTTGTTGAATCAAGAGCCGCGCATGCTGGTGCTGGCGGCGATGGTGCTTTCGAGCATGCTGTCGCTTGGTCTTGTCGTCGCCCGTTGGGCGGTTACGGGGCATCACGCTTACAGCTTTTACATCTGGAATCTGTTCCTGGCGTGGATTCCATTCTGGATGGCATGCCTGGTTTACTTCGGCCATGTGCGGCGCACCCGCCGGCATGCAACGATGTTTATCCTGGCGGTCATCTGGCTTCTTTTCTTTCCGAACGCTCCGTACTTATGGACCGACATGGTTCATCTTCCCCATGTCAAAGCAGGCGTGGCCTGGTGGTGCGACCTGGTGATGGCGCTCAGCTTTGGTTGGAACGGCATGCTGCTGGGCCTCTTTTCTCTGTATCTGATTCAGCGAGTCGCGTTGGAACGTTGGGGCACGGGATGGGGCTGGCTGATTGTTGTGATTGCGCTCGCGCTTGGAAGCTTCGGCATCGCACTCGGCCGCGTCGATCGTTTCAACAGTTGGGATGTTCTCTCAAAGCCCGGCGATCTGATTTGGAACATGGCAGAGGAAGTTTCCCATCCCGTCGACCACTGGATTGCATTTGCCATCACCGCTCTGTTTTTTGCTTTTCTCTCTCTAGCTTATCTCACGCTGCTGGCGATGATGGGCCTGGAACGAAACACGATTCTCGTTCGAAGCCGGCCCGGTTTTTTTGCTCGACGTTGAAGCAACAGTGTCACTGGCCATCACACCATTTTTGGAACATACGTCGATAAGCCGACTCAATGTTTCTCGTAAAGCGCTGCGCATCCATCAGCGGCGATTGTTGCAGACGGCTCCGCAGCTCTTCGCGAATCGCCTGTAATGCGGGCAAATCAGTGCCGAGTGTCTTACAGATCTGCACAAACTGTTCTTGAGATCGAGCGACAAGATTGGATAGCCCGACATTGGATAAGATGCTCAATCCCCCCCGCCCGACCACGGTTTGCCCAACAAGGCTGACAACCGGCACGCCCATCCACAGCGCATCGAGCGTGGTGGTGTGGCCACTGTACGGAACCGTATCGAGGGCGACGTCGAACCGCTGGTATTGCTCGAGATACTTTTCGCGAGGCTGATGATCGACGAATTCGATGCGATTGCTGGCGATGCTTTGCTGCTCAAAGAACGAGATGATCTTGGCGCGCGCCGTGCCGGCCGACATGAGAAGAATCAGCCGGGTGCCTGGCATCGCTGTAAGAACTTTCGCCCACAGTTCCAACGTCTGCTGATTCACCTTGGCGGTGTTGTTCAAGCAGCCGAACGTGATGTGTCCGGAGCTCGCCGCGGGCAGAGGAGAAATCTCCGGCCCGCTCGTCAGCGGGTCATAACACCAGAAGGCATCCGGCAGTGCCACGCGCTCTTCCGGGCCAAACGGCGCAGCGCTCGTCGGCTCCAAGTATGAATCAGTGAAGCGATATTGAATGGCTGTCAACCCGGTCGTTCCGGGATAGGCCAGATACGCAATTTGGATCGGTGCTGGTCTTCTGGCAAACAACAATGGCCGCCCCCCTGCCATGTGCATTGTCAGATCGACGAGAATGTCGATCTGATCTTGCCGGATCACCGTGGCCAGTTGCTCGTCGCCGAGATGAGCGACGTCGCGCCAGATGTCGGCCTGGGCGCGCAGGCGGCTCGTAATCGCATCAGGCGACGGCACGCTCGAGTAACAGAAGATTTCAAATTGCCCGCGATCGTGATGACTCAACAGCGGCAGCGCGAAAAAAGATTGGCAATGTTCTTTGAAATCAGGCGACACGTAACCGATTCGCAGCCGGCGCGTGGGGTCGTGGGTATTCGCGTAGTCCTGGGCCGATGCCAGCGGCTGCGCGTATGCACGGTTCCATTGTTCGTGGGCTTGCGCGATTTGCGCCGACGACCAGCCCGGCAGATAGTACAGCAGATACAGCAGGTTGCTGGCGATGTTCTGATGATGGCCGGGCTTCAGTGCTGTTTGATAGCATTGCAATGCTTCATCCAGCCGGCCAACGTGCCGAAGCGCGCTGGCGAGATTGCTGAGGGCCTCGGGAAAGTCGGGCCGAAGCTGGATCGCCAGGCGAAGCTCGCCAATTGCTGCATCGATGTCGCGCTTGCGCCACAGCGTCGCGCCCAGCGCGTTGTGGGCGTGGGCATCGTTGGGCCGCAGCGCGGCAAACTCTCGAAAGGCCGCTTCTGCCGCATCGAAATGTCCGCGCGCGATCCAGGCCCGTCCAATCGCTTCAAAAAGTTCTGGAAACTGGCGGTGATGTGGCAGCGCCTTGTGGTAATGCTCCAGGGCCGCATCCAGTTGCCCCATCGCTTCCAGCGCGCGACCGAGCCCCAGCATCGCCCATGGATCGCCCGGCTGGCGCTCGAGGATCTGACGATACAAATCGCCAGCCTCCCGCGCCTTACCGGCGGCCAAATACTGCGCCGCCAAAGCGTGCGCCTGTTCGATCGTCAATTGCGCCATTCACGCTAATCCTTCGAAGGCGATTATAGTGTCGGTCCAATGGGCATATAGTTTCGCCTATGGATGAGAAACACAACGAGTTGGTCGTCGATCAGTTCACGCGCCAAGCCAGGCCCTTCGCGCAAAAACATGAGCACAAGCGACAGGATATGATGCAGCTTCTGCTCGATGCGATGGCGCTGAATCGGCAGGACCAAGTGCTGGATGTGGCCTGCGGCCCGGGTCTGACGGCCTGCTCCTTTGCTCCGCGCGTGAGCCATGTCACCGGCATTGATCTCACGCCCGCGATGCTGGACCAGGCGCGGGCCACTGCCGATTCAAGAAATGTCCAAAACGTTACCTGGCGCCACGGCGACGTGGAGCATTTGCCGTTTGCGGACAAATCCTTTTCCGTAGTCTTCAGTCGATTTGCCTTTCATCATTTTCGCCGGCCGACAGATGTCCTGGCAGAGATGGCGCGGGTTTGTGCGGCAGGTGGCAAGGTCGTCATCCACGACGTGTACACGACGTCTGCCGCCCAGCAACAGGCTTACGACCGAATCGAAAAGCTGCGCGACCCGTCGCATACGTGCGCTTTGCAACTGTCCGAGTTCCGTGAAATGTTTGAGGATGCTGGGCTGAGCCTTGTTTCAGAAACACCGTTTCGCCTGGAAATGGAATTCAACGCCCTGCTGGCCACTTCATTTCCAAATCCGGGCGAAGGAGAAAAGGCACTTGAGCTGATGATCGAGGACATTGGCAAGAATACCGCCGGGTTCCTGCCTCGTCTCGACGGACGCGAAGTATGGTTTACATTTCCGACGATGATTTTTGTTGGACAGAAGTCCTCTTGACCCCCACCAATCCATGGCTGATGCGATTTGTGACATTTGCGGCAAGGCAGTTCCGGTGCACGAGAGCTTCATCGTGCGGATCGACGTGTTTGCCGATCCAAACTTACCGCCAATTAGCGGAGAAGGATCTGCGAACTTGGATACCAGCGAATCGATGGCGGAGCTTTTGGAGCAGATGAAAAGCATGTCAGCCGACGATTTGCAGGACGGGGTTCACCGTCGCTTCGAGCATCGACTCTGTGCGAAATGTCAGCGAGCGTTCATGGCCAATCCACTGGGCCTTCCGAGACAGCGGAAGTCGGGAATGAATTAGCAGGAGCGGTTCGATAGCCGCGGTTGGCCGCGACGCCATAGCGGAGCGCTTCTCCGCGTTTGGAGAAAGCGCTCCGCTAGCGCGTCGCGGCTAAACTTGGCTGTCCACTCCGTCTCGGAAAATTTGTCTACTTGACCAACGGCAGGTCCGCGAGCATGGGTTGCGGGCGCTTAGCGGGGATTGCGGGCGTCTTCTGCTCTTCCTCGCTCTCCTGCTGATTGCGCGATCGGCGGGCATACCACTGACCGATGAGGATCGCATCGGCTGCGAGGACCGCGCCCGTGATCGCCCAAGCTCGATGCGAGCGGTGTGCATCGACGTTGGCCGTTCCAATCCCCGCGCAATCGCGGGCGAAAGCCGCCAGTGAGTCGGAGAAGGTTGCGACCGCATCGATCGGGTTGACGTGGATGACCGCCTGCGCGACGGCAGCGGTTTCCTGCATGACGATCGGCGCGGCGGCAGCCAATGATCCCGCTTCGTGTGCTACCTGTGGAACAATGGTGGTGGCGGCGCTGGCGCCTGTCGTCGCCAGCGTGCCGCCAACCACTCGAACAACTTCATCCGCTGTATGCAAAATGGCCGCGGATCCCTGCATCAGCGTGCGAGGCGCGATACTTGCAATGGCCGCAGCCGTCGAAGCGACGCCCGATGCGGAAGTCACTGCTGATACCTTCGGAACCGGGCTCGTACCGCTGTGAGATATTTTGCTCGCTGAGCCGACGCTTGCCACCGCTGCTGAACCGGTTGTTGCCGACGGCGAATGAAGAAGGTTGGGATGCGCGGCGGGTGCTGATGGTGTGTCGCTCGCATTCGTCGAAGTCGAAACATTTGTCGGCGGAATCGAATAAGCGGTAGGAGTCGCAGGCGGAGCATAATCATCCGGCTCCGGCATTTGCGCGCGGTCTGCGCGCCCGTCGCGGTAGGACCCACCCGGCGCCAAGCCGGATGAATCGAACATTCCGGCTGGGTTCCCCTGGAAGCTCGCGGACAACAGGATGGTCGTTTCCCGGAATGATCCGGCTGAGAAGAAGGGACCGGTGATCGA